>NZ_JBHUDX010000053.1:0-61224 GCF_042678285.1 Streptomyces caeni | reverse complement strand
GCGGGGGCGGGGTGCTCCCGTCCGAGGCGTCGGGCGCGGGGGCGTGCTCGGGGGACGCGGGTGCGTCCGCCGGGGGCCGCTTGGTGAGGTCGGCGGAGGCCTCCGCCGCGCCGGGTCCGAAGCCGGCCGCGGCACCGTTCACCGGACCCCCGGCGCCGTTCACCGCGCCCCCGGCGCCCTGCATCGCGTCCCCGGCGCCCTGCATCGCGCCCCCGGCCCCGGCCACGGCCCCGCCCACGGCACCGGCCGCGTGCCCCCCGCCACCGGGCACGTGTCCCTCGGCACCAGGCGCTTGTCCCTCGGCACCAGGCGCTTGTCCGGCGCCGGGAGGCCGTCCCCCGTCACCGGGAACCTGCCCGTCGCCACCGGGCGGCCATCCGTGACCACCGGCTGCTTGTCCACCCGCGCCGGGTGCGGGCACGCCGCCAGGCAGCCATCCCCCGTCGGCGGGCGCAGGCCCGCCCGCGCCGGGCGCATGGCCCCCGCCACCGGGCGCCTGTCCTTCGGGGGCCGGCGTGCTCGTCGCGCTCGCCGCGGCGGGGGGCGTGGCCGGGGTCCGGCCGCCGGCGTGCGGCGGCGTCTGCGCGGGTGCCGGGGCCGCCGGGCCCGTCCCCTCCTCCGGGTTCTCGGCGTCCAGCAACCGCACGGCGTGGCGGCCGAGTTGGGCGACCAGGGCGCTCGGCAGCCAGGGGTCCCGGGTGCGGCCGCCGGAGACCGTGTCCCCGGCGCCCGTCCGTTCCAGGATCTGTGCCGGGGTGGGCCGTGCGGCGGGGTCCTTGCGCAGGCAGTCCCGCACGAGATCGGCGAGGTCCTCCGGTATGCCCCTCAGGTCGGGGTCCTCCTCGGCGATGCGGAACAGCAGGGCGTGCACCCCGCTGTCGGCGGTGCCGAAGGGCAGGACGCCGGTGGCCGCGTACGCGAGGACGGACCCCAGGCAGAAGACGTCGCAGGCGGGCGTGATGCGGTCGCCGCGCACCTGCTCGGGCGCCATGAACCCGGGGGACCCGACGAGCGCCCCGGTGCGGGTGAGCCCGGCGGCGGTGACCGTCTCCAGGGCGCGGGTGATACCGAAGTCGATCACCCGCGGTCCGTCGATGGTCACAAGGACGTTGGAAGGTTTGAGGTCGCGGTGGATGAGCCCGGCGGCGTGGATGTCCTGCAGGGCGTGGGCGAGCCCGGCGGCCAGGATGCGCACGGACCGCTCGGGCAGGGCGCCGTGGTCGTGCGAGACCACGGTCTGGAGCGTGGGCCCGGCGACGTACCCGGTGGCGACCCAGGGGATCTCGGCCTCGGTGTCGGCGTCGAGGACGGGCGCCGTCCAGTGGCCGCCGACCCGCCGCGCGGCCTGCACCTCCTGCCGGAAGCGGGCCCGGAACTCCTCCTGCTGGGCCAGCTCCCGCCGGACCAGTTTCACGGCGACGGTACGTCCCCGGTCGGAGCGGGCCAGGTACACGTTGCCCATGCCGCCGGCCCCGAGCCGGGCGATCAGCCGATAGGCACCGATCCTCCCCCGGAGCAGAAAGCCCGGGGGCACCCCCATCGGATCACCGGCCCCGAGCTTCTCCATCGCCGCCTCACCTACCCCCCTGACTGTGCGACAGCCCGAGGATAGTGCTGCCGTACGGGAAGTCGGTCAGGGCGGGGTCCACGGTTCCGTAACGGGCCCCTGGTCCTCCTGTGCAAGCCCGTCCCCCGCCGCCGACGGCCGCTCCGGGACCCGGACCGTCTCGGCGAACCCCGCGTCCCCGAGGGCCTCGGCGAGCCGGTCGGCGAGGGTGTCGTACACGGCGAGATGGACGGGTCTGCGGCTCATCGCTTCTCCTCGGAGGCGGAAGCGTGCACCGACACCCGCAGGGGCATATGTCAGCACGCTGTCATTGCGGCAGAATGCTGTCGACGAACCCCTCGTTCGACAACCTGTCCGCGTTCCCGCCCCGACCGCAGACAGGACGCCGATGTCGCGTCCGCATCCCGGACGCCTACGCTCGCCCGCATGACCCCTCAGCCCAGCCCCCAGGCCGGCGCCGCCGTCAAGGCCGCGGACCGTGCGCACGTCTTCCACTCCTGGTCAGCGCAGGAGCTCATCGACCCGCTCGCCGTCGCCGGTGCGGAGGGGTCGTACTTCTGGGACTACGACGGCAACCGCTACCTCGACTTCTCCAGCGGGCTCGTCTACACCAACATCGGCTACCAGCACCCCAAGGTCGTCGCCGCGATCCAGGAGCAGGCCGCCACCCTGACCACGTTCGCGCCCGCCTTCGCCATCGAGGCCCGCTCCGAGGCCGCCCGGCTGATCGCCCAGCGCACCCCCGGCGACCTCGACAAGATCTTCTTCACCAACGGCGGCGCCGACGCCGTGGAACACGCCGTGCGCATGGCGCGGATCCACACCGGGCGCCCCAAGGTGCTGTCCGCGTACCGCTCGTACCACGGCGGCACCCAGCAGGCCGTGAACATCACCGGCGACCCGCGACGCTGGGCCTCCGACGGCGCCGCGGCGGGCGTCGTGCACTTCTGGGCGCCGTACCTGTACCGCTCGCGCTTCTACGCCGAGACCGAGCAGCAGGAGTGCGAGCGGGCGCTGGAGCACCTGGAGACGACCATCGCGTTCGAGGGCCCCGGAACCATCGCCGCGATCATCCTGGAGACCGTCCCCGGGACCGCCGGGATCATGGTCCCGCCGCGCGGCTACCTCGCGGGCGTCCGCGAACTGTGCGACAAGTACGGGATCGTCTTCGTCCTCGACGAGGTGATGGCGGGCTTCGGGCGCACCGGAGAGTGGTTCGCCGCGGACCTCTTCCAGGTGACCCCCGATCTCATGACCTTCGCCAAGGGCGTGAACTCCGGCTATGTGCCGCTCGGCGGCGTCGCCATCTCCGGTGCGATAGCCGAGACCTTCGGCAAGCGGCCCTACCCGGGCGGTCTCACCTACTCCGGGCATCCGCTGGCGTGCGCCGCCGCCGTCGCCACGATCAACGTGATGGCCGAGGAGGGCGTCGTCGCGAACGCCGCGGTCGTCGGGGCGCAGGTCATCGAGCCGGGTCTGCGTGAACTGGCCGAACGCCACCCGTCGGTGGGCGAGGTGCGGGGCGTGGGCATGTTCTGGGCCCTGGAACTGGTGAAGGACCGCGAGACGCGGGAGCCGCTCGTGCCCTACAACGCTGCCGGTGAGGCGGCCGCGCCGATGGCCGCGTTCGCCTCCGCCGCGAAGGCGGGCGGCCTGTGGCCCTTCGTGAACATGAACCGCACCCACGTGGTGCCGCCCTGCACCATCACGGAGGCGGAGGCCAAGGAGGGCCTCGCGGCCCTGGACGCGGCGCTGTCGGTGGCGGACGAGTACACGGCGTGAGCCAGGCGTGCGGCGGCACGCGCACAACCCCCACCGCGTAAGGTGACGTGCTCGGAGAGACATGTGTCCGACACGTACCCGTACGCGGATGGGGGACCCACACCACCATGCCCGGCAATGGCGCCGTTACCCGTAGCACCCTGCGGCAGCAGATCGCGGACGCGCTCCGCGACGAGGTGCTGGCCGGCCGGATGCAGCCGGGGCAGGAGTTCACGGTGAAGGAGATCGCCGAGCAGTACGGCGTCTCCGCCACCCCGGTGCGCGAGGCCCTGGTCGACCTGTCGGCCCAGGGCCTGCTGGACGCGGTCCAGCACCGGGGGTTCGAGGTCCACGCCTACTCCCTCGACGACTACCGCGGCATGATCGAGGCCCGCAGCCTCGTCACCGACGGGATCTTCCACCGGCTCGTGCACGGCGAGGGGGGCGCCGCCGCGGACGACCCCCGCCGCGCCGCCGCCCTCGCCGTGGTGCGGCGCCGCGGCGAGGAGGCCGAGCGCGCCGCCTCGGCCGGCGACCTGAACATCCTCATCGGGTACGACCTGCGCTTCTGGCGCGAACTGAGCGCCCTGTTCGGCAACCCCTACCTGGCCGACTTCCTGCACCGGCTGCGCGTGCGGTCCTGGGTCTGCGCCGTCCAGCACCTGCGCCGGGCCACCGACCTCAGGGGCCGGCTGTGGTCCGGGCACACCGGCCTCGTCGACGCCCTGGCCCGCCGCGACAGCGACGCGGCCGGCGCCGTCCTGGCCGCGTACAACGCGCACTCCCTCGCCCTGCTCGAACACCTGGCCGCCCGATGAGCGCCACGGAGGCCGCGGACGCCATGGAGGACGTGCCGGCCATCTCCATCGACCTGTCCGTCGTCGTCCCCGCCTACAACGAAGAAGAGCGGCTGCGTCCCACCCTCGACGCCATCACCGGGTACCTGAGCGCGAACGAGGGCCGCTTCGGCGCCTGGGAGCTCCTCGTCGTCGACGACGGGTCCACCGACGGCACCCGGGACATCGTCACCGCGGTCTCGGCCCGCGAGCCGCGTGTGCAGCTCGTCGCCAGCCCCCGCAACCGCGGCAAGGGCAACGCCCTGCGCCTGGGCGTCCTCGCCTCCTGCGGCCGCCGCGTCCTGGTCACGGATGCCGACCTGGCCGCCCCCATCGAGGAACTGGCGGCCCTCGACGAGGCGATGAGCGAGGGCCGCTTCGCGGCGATCGGCTCCCGCGCCGCACCCGGCGCGACCATAGAGCGGCGCCAGCACCGGATGCGCGAACTGCTCGGGCGCGCCGGGAACGTCCTGATACGCCGGATCGCCGTGCCCGGCGTCCAGGACACCCAGTGCGGCTTCAAGCTCTTCGACGGCGACCGCGCCCGCGAGGCGTTCACCGCGTCCCGGATCAGCGGCTGGGGCATCGACGTGGAGATACTCCAGCACTTCCGCCGCTCGGGCTGGCCGGTCACCGAGGTGCCGGTGCGCTGGGCCCACCAGCCCGGCTCCAAGGTGCACGCCCTCGACTACGCCCGGGTCCTGGCCGAGCTGACCGTGCTCAAGGTCCGCGCCGTGCGCCCCGCCGACGTCCTCGCGGTGGCCGCCTTCCTGCTGATGTCGCTGGCCCTGTACTCGGGCCGCTGGGCGGGCCCGGACCACCGCTACCTGCCGGACTCGCTGCAGGACCAGAACCAGTGGGAGTGGTTCTTCGCGGTGACGGCCGACAACGTCGCCCACCTGCGGGACCCGCTCTTCACCACCCTCCAGGGCTTCCCCGACGGCGTGAACCTCATGGCCAACACGGTCATGCTCGGCCTGACCGTGCCGTTCACACCGGTCACCCTGCTGTTCGGCCCCGCCGTCTCCCTCGCGCTGGTGATGACGCTCGGGCTCGCGGCCACCGCCGCCGCCTGGTACCGGCTGATCGCCGAGCGGGTGGTGCCGACCCGCGGCGCGGCCTTCATCGGCGCGGCGCTCGCCGCGTTCGCGCCCCCGATGGTCAGCCATGCCAACGCGCACCCCAACTTCGTCGTCCTGTTCATGATCCCGCTGATCGTGGAGCGCGTGCTGCGGCTGTGCACGGGCGCGCGGGTCGTCCGGGACGGCGTCGTCCTCGGGCTGATGACGGCGTACCAGATCTTCCTCGGCGAGGAACCGCTGCTGCTGGCGTCGCTGGGCATGGTGCTGTTCGCGGGCGCCTACGCGGTCGTACGCAGGGACGTGGCGAGGGCGGCCTGGCGCCCGCTGCTGAAGGGCCTGGCGATCGGCGCGGGGGTGTGCCTGCCGCTCGTCGCGCTCCCCCTGTACTGGCAGTTCTTCGGCCCGCAGAGCTACACGAGCGTGCTGCACGGCGACAGGGCGGGCAACAGCCCCCTGGCCCTGTTCTCCTTCTCCGGACGCTCCCTGGTCGCCGGCGACGACGCGATGGCGAACGCGCTCTCCCTCAACCCCACCGAGCAGAACGCCTTCTACGGCTGGCCGCTGGCGGCCCTGGCCTTCGCGATCGTGATCCGGCTGTGGGAGCGCGCCCTGGTCAAGGCCCTGGCGTTCACGGCGGTGGCCGCGGGACTGCTCTCCCTGGGCCCGCGCTTCCAGATCCCGCTCACCCACTCCACGGTCCCGGGCCCGTGGGCGCTGCTCGCGGACAAGCCCCTGTTCGAGTCGGTCATCGAGGGCCGGGTCGCCATGATCTGCGCGCCCGTCCTCGGCATGCTGGTGGCGGTGGCGGTCGAGCGGCTGGTGCACACGCCGAGCATCGGCAACCAGTTCATCGGCCTGACGGCGGTCGCCGCCGCGCTCATCCCGATCGTTCCGGCGCCGCTGAGGGCGGTCGAGCGCGCTCCGGTGCCGGCCTTCATCGCGGACGGGACGTGGAAGTCGTACGTCGGCAGGGACGAGACGCTCGTGCCCATTCCGCTGCCCGACTCGGGCAACGCGGAGGCACTGCACTGGCAGACCGCGGCGGGCCTGCGGTTCAAGCTGCCCGGCGGCTACTTCAACGGCCCCTACGGCAGCGAGCGCATCGGCATCTACGGCGCCTCGCCCCGCTACACCTCGAACATGCTGCGCGACATCAGCTTCACCGGCGTGGCCCCCGTGATCGGCGAGAACTGGCGGGCGCAGGCGCGCCGGGACTTCGCCTACTGGAAGGCGGGGGTGCTGGTGCTGCCCCCGCAGCAGTACCAGGACAAGCTGCGTGAGACCGTGGACAAGCTGGTGGGGCGGCCGGGTAGGTGGGTCGGCGGGGTGTGGGTATGGGACCTGCACGGCTGAGGCACCGCGCCCTCACGCCCACGACCACTACGCTGCCTGCACCACACCGATGACCGAGGAGCTTACTGTTGGCCTGTGACCTGTGGCTGGTCCCGCTCGTCGACGTGTTGTGCCACACTCCCGACAATCCCTTCGCCGAGGAACTCGCCCTCTACGACAAGGTGCTGGGCGAGGCCGGGCTGCCGCCGGTACCGGTGTACCAGTACATGCCGGGGCTGACCGGCGATGTCGCGCCGGTCGCGGGTTTCGACTACGACGCGCTGCACTTCCTGCGCCGCGCGTACCTGCTCCAGGTGTGCGGTCTCGCCGTGACCCCCATCGACGAACTGGGCGGGGACTACGAGCAGTTGCTGGAGATGTTCGAGTCGACGGCCCAGCAGTCCCACCTGGTGTGGCACTACGACCACGCGGGCGCCTACGTCCCGGTGGACTTCCCGCACCCCCTGTCCAACGACGAACTCCTCGCGAGCGGCGGCCCGCTGGGCTCGTCCCAGTCGCTGCTGCGGGAGCTGGAACTGGTGGCGCCGTCGATCGGCATCGACCCGGCCAACCCGCCCGTCACCCCCGCCCCCCCGCTCGCGCCCACCGCGCTGGAGGAGCCCGCGCCGCCCGCCCCGTACGATCCGAGCCCCTTCGCCCGCGAACGGCACGTGTGGCTGGGTCTGCACGCGGCGGCGACGCGGAGCCTGGCCCAGGGCTCGATGATCGTCTTCAGCTGATCCGTCAGGCCGGGAAGACCGGGGTTCCGTCCTGCGTCAGCCGCCAGTTGGCGTCCGCGAAGTCCGCCGGGTCCAGGGTGCCCTTGGACGTCACGTAGTCGATCATCAGCTGGCGGATCTCGTTGGTGGAGCTGTAGGCGATGTCGGCGGCGGCGATGTGCGGGTAGCCGCTGCCGCCGTTGGCGCGGTAGTTGTTGACGGCGACGACGAAGACCTGGTCGTCGGTGACGGCCGCGCCCCGGTAGGTGAGGTTCTTGATCCGCGATCCCTCGGGCTGCGCGATGTCGATCTCGTAGTCGACGCCGGCGGCCGTGTCGTACATGTAGTCCCAGAAGTTGTCGGCGTTGGTGAGGGTCGCGGTGTCGACCTTCGTGCCGGACGGGACCTGGTGGTAGTACTTCGCCGCGTACTCCAGGTAGTCCCTGAGCTGGGCGCCGGTGAGCTTCTTGCCGTACAGGGTGTTGTCGTAGATGTAGAGCCCGGCGATGTCCTTGATGGTCACGCTCCCGGCGGGGATGTCGGCGGTGCGGCTGAAGGGCGCGGCCACCGAGATCAGCGGGAGGGCGGCGTCGGCGGTGGAGAGCCCGGCCGCGACGGCCTTCATCTGGACCTCGTGGATGAAGTCCATGACGGGGACGTCCTTCCAGCAGGACTCGGCCGCCGACAGGTCCTGGGTGCAGATGCCCACGGGTGTGTTGACGTACTGCACGACGAGGTCGTGGTCGGCCTTGAGGAGCCGGGTGATCTCCGGGTCCTCCTCGGCGTCCTTCGGGTCGAGGGTCTGCGCCGTGGTGCCGGTCACCTTCCACTGTCCGTGGTGGAGTTCGAGCTCGAAGTCGAAGACGGTCAGGCGCATGCCCCAGCAGTAGGGCTCGGACAGGACGACGTCCTTGCCGGTCTCCTGGTTCTTGACCGTGTAGGAGGGGACCTCGACATGGGTGTGGCCGACGAGGATGGCGTCGATGCCGGGGACCTGCTCGGCGACGAGGTTGGAGGCGTTCTCGACGTAGGGGAGTTCACTGCCGTACGAGGAGGACCCGTCGAGCCCGGAGTGGTCGGTCAGGAAGACGACGTCGCAGCCGAGGGCGCGCAGCCGCGGCACGTACTTCCTCGCCTGCTCGACGAGCCCGGGGAAGACCATCCTGCCGCCGACGTTGTCCTTGTCCCACAGCGCGATACCGGGGTTGGTGAGACCCAGGATGCCGACCTTGATGTCCGGGGCCCCCGGCACACGGATCCGCTTCACGGTGTACGGCCGGAAGGCGGGCCTGAGGGTCCTGGCGTCGAGGGCGTTGGCGCCCAGCAGCGGGAAGTGGCACTGCTCCTCGAACTTCCGCAGCACCTCGATGCCGTAGTTGAACTCGTGGTTGCCGAGCGCGGCGGCGTCGTACCGCATGGCGTTCATGGCGACCGCCATCGGGTGCTCGGGGGCGTCGGCGCCGGTGATGGGATCGACGCGGGCGTAGTAGTACGCCAGGGAGGTCCCCTGGATGATGTCGCCGGCGTCGACGAGCAGCACCCGGTGCTCGCCCTTGGTTTCCCGCTGCTGCCTGATGAGCGTGGCGACACGGGCCACGCCGACGGAGTTGCCGGCCTTGTCGCTGTAGGCGGCGTCCTTGTAGTAGTCCCAGTCGAAGACGTGGCTGTGCAGGTCGGTGGTGCCCAGGATGGAGAACGACCAGGTGCGGTGCTCGTGTTCGGGCTTCCGCTCGGCCGCGCGGGCGGGGGCGGCCGCGAGGGTCCCCGCCGCGGCCACGGCCGCACCGGTGACGGCCGACTTCTGCATGAACGCGCGGCGGTTCATGGGGGTGACGGGCATACGGGTCTCCTGGGTCGCGCGCGAGGGGCGGATGGACGAGCTGTGCGGGACTACACGCGTAGAGCGTGGCGTCACCGCGCCCCACCGGGAACCAGGAACAAGCCATGTCCGGGTCAAGGATGCGTCAGCGGCCCCTCGCCGAAGCGGAGCAGCACCGCGCACGGACCCCCCGCCAGAGCGGAGCAGCACCGCGCGTGGGCCCCGCGACCGGGTCGCGGGGCCCACGCGTGGGGCGACGCGCGCGTCAGAGGAACGAGTTGATCTCGATCGTCTCGTCGCGGCCCGGGCCGACGCCGATCGCCGAGATCGGCGCGCCCGACATGTCCTCAAGCGCCTTGACGTAGTTCTGGGCGTTCTTGGGAAGGTCAGCGAAGGTCTTGGCCTTCGTGATGTTCTCCTGCCAGCCCGGGAGGTACTCGTAGACCGGCTTCGCGTGGTGGAAGTCCGTCTGGGAGTAAGGCAGTTCCTCGACGCGCTTGCCGTCGATCTCGTAGGCCACACAGACCGGGATCTGCTCCCAGCCGGTGAGGACGTCGAGCTTGGTGAGGAAGAAGTCGGTCAGGCCGTTGACCCGGGTCGCGTAGCGGGCGATCACCGCGTCGAACCAGCCGCAGCGGCGGTCACGGCCGGTGGTGACACCGCGTTCGCCGCCGATGCGCCGCAGCGCCTCGCCGTCCTCGTCCAGCAGCTCGGTCGGGAAGGGGCCCGAGCCGACACGCGTGGTGTACGCCTTCAGGATGCCGATGACGCGGCTGATCTTCGTCGGGCCGACGCCGGCGCCCGTGCAGGCACCGCCCGCGGTGGGGTTCGACGAGGTCACGAAGGGATACGTGCCGTGGTCGATGTCCAGCAGCGTGCCCTGGCCGCCCTCGAAGAGGACGACCTTGCCGGCCTCCAGCGCCTGGTTGAGGACCAGGACGGTGTCGGCGACGTACGGCCTCAGCTTCTCGGCGTAGCCCAGCAGCTCCCCGACCACCTGCTCCACGGCGATCGCGCGCCGGTTGTAGAGCTTGGTGAGGATCTGGTTCTTGGCGTCGAGGGCCGCCTCGACCTTCTGCGTCAGGATCGACTCGTCGTACAGGTCCTGGACCCGGATGCCGACCCGGTTGATCTTGTCGGCGTACGTCGGGCCGATGCCGCGGCCGGTCGTGCCGATCTTCCGCTTCCCGAGGAAGCGCTCGGTCACCTTGTCGACCGTCACGTTGTACGGCGTGATGATGTGCGCGTTCCCGCTGATCAGGAGCTTGGACGTGTCGACGCCACGCTCGTTCAGACCGCTCAGCTCGGAGAGCAGGACCGATGGGTCGACGACGACGCCGTTGCCGATGACGGGCGTACATCCGGGCGAGAGGATTCCGGAAGGGAGGAGGTGGAGGGCATACTTCTGGTCACCCACGACCACCGTGTGGCCCGCGTTGTTGCCACCCTGGTAGCGCACCACATAGTCCACCGAACCACCGAGCAGATCGGTGGCCTTTCCCTTCCCTTCGTCACCCCACTGAGCACCGAGCAGCACAAGTGCGGGCACGCGCGTACACCCCTTCCGGGCGGGGCATGTCCAGGGTCGGGGGAGTACGCGGTGGTCCACCGCCGCGTGCACCGCGACCATCGTTGGCCGCAAACCGTCGGACCGGATGCCCCGGAATAGACGAAGCCCCTGGCGCAATATCGCAAGGGGCTCTTGCACAAAGATGCTACCCGAGGAAGCGAGGCAGGACCGAGGTGGCGACTTCCGACCAGTTGCTGGTGGTCATCGACCCGGTCGCTCGTCACAGTGACGGTGAGTCGGTACGGATCGCGAAGGACGTGCTCAGCGCGGGTGCGGCCACGAAGATATGCCTCCCTGAGGGGCCGGAGGAATTCGCCCGCGCACTGGCGCGCAGAGGGTCGCGGCGGCCGGTGGTCGTGGGCGACGACCGGGCGCTGCTGCGCGCGGTGACGCTGCTGCACCGGCGGCGGGAGCTGGGCGCGACGGGCCTGTCGCTGGTCCCGGTCGGGGCCTCGCTGTCACTGGCCTGGTCCCTGGGGGTGCCGACGGGGGCGGTGGCGGCGGCGCGTGCCGTCCTGGACGGGGTGGAGCGGCGGCTGGATCTGCTGGTGGACGACAGCGACGGGCTGGTGCTCGGGGATCTGCGGATTCCGTCGCTCCCGGCCGCCGCGCCGGCTCCGGCCTCGCCGCCGGTGCCGTCCGGGCGCCGTGCTTCGCCGGCCGGCGCCGAGCCCTCGCCGGCCCCCGGGCCGTGGCTGCGGATGCGCCGGTCGCTGGTGCGGACGCTGGCGGCACGCCCGCCCCGGCTCTCGGGCCGGTCAGGGCCCGGGCCGTCCCGGCTGCGGGTCGAGGTCGACGGCGTGACGCTGGTGGACCTGGACCAGCCGGTGGAGGGGGTGTGCGTGGCGCCGGGGAATCCGGGGGTGGCCGAGGTCGAGGTGCGGCCGGTCTCGGTGGGGGCCGAGGCGACGGCGCTGCGCGCGTCGGGGCGGAAGGTGACCGTGTCGGGGGCGGACTTCCGGTACCGGGCGGACGCGGTGGTCGCGGGTCCGGTGCGGACGCGGACGTGGGTGGTGAGGGAAGCGGCGTGGGGGCTGACGCTGCCCGCCACGGGCGTGTCGGGGGTGTGAGTGCGCGGAGGGCGCGGCCTCGGCGCGCCGGCGTTCTGCCCCCGCCGTACGCCGGCGGTGCTCAGCCCTCGCCGTAGAGCTTCTCCCGGTGGACGCGCCAGCGTTCCATCATCTGGGCCAGCTCGCCTTCCACGAACTCGAAGAAGGCGAGGGTCTCCGCCAGGCGCCGGCCCGCCGGGGTGGCCACGCCGAGGCTGTCGACCCCGTCCCGCAGGGCGTGCTCCCAGCGCTTGAGCACCGCGTCGCGGTTGGTCAGCGCCTCGTACCACTGGTTGCTGCTGACCCGGTACCGCTCGCGGCGCGAGCCGGGTTCGCGCTCCCGGGAGACCATGTGCTGCTGGGCGAGGTACCGCACCGCGCCGGAGACGGCGGCCGGGCTGACCTGGAGCCGTTCACCGAGTTCGGCGGCGGTCAGGGAGCCGGAGTCGGAGGCCAGCAGGGCCGCGAACACCCGGGAGGGCATGCGCTGCATCCCGGCCTCGACCAGTTGCGCCGCGAAGCCCTCCACGAATTTCGAGACGGCCTCCGGGTCGCGCTCCACCGCGCTCGGTCCGCTCATCTCCCGATCATCTCCCCTGCCTGTCTGCCCGTCTGCCCGCCCTGAGTGTATCCGCGGTTTTATACACTTCCTTAACTTCACAAGTTTCTGAAACCAGCGTAACTTCTGAAGCATGACGAAGGCCATCACCGTCGCGGGACTCCACAAGTCCTTCGGCAGGACGCATGCGCTCGCCGGTCTCGACCTGGACGTCGAGGCCGGCGAGGTCCACGGTTTCCTCGGCCCGAACGGCGCCGGGAAGTCCACCACCATCCGGGTCCTGCTGGGCCTGCTGCGCGCCGACTCCGGCGCCGCCCAGGTGCTCGGCCGCGACCCGTGGGCGGACGCGGTGGAACTGCACCGCCGGGTCGCCTACGTCCCCGGGGACGTGACGCTGTGGCGCAACCTCTCCGGGGGCGAGGTCATCGACCTGTACGGGCGCCTGCGCGGCGGCCTCGACCAGCGGCGCCGGGCCGAACTGGTCGAGCGGTTCGAACTGGACCCGACCAAGAAGGGGCGCACGTACTCCAAGGGCAACCGGCAGAAGGTCGCCCTCGTCGCCGCCCTCGCCTCGGACGTCGACCTGCTCATCCTCGACGAGCCCACATCGGGCCTCGACCCGCTGATGGAGGAGGTCTTCCAGCGCTGCGTCGAGGAGGAACGCGAGCGCGGCCGGACCATCCTGTTGTCGAGCCACATCCTCAGCGAGGTCGAGGAGCTCTGCGACCGGGTGAGCATCATCCGCAACGGCCGCACCGTCGAGAGCGGCTCGCTCGCCGATCTGCGCCATCTGACCCGCACCAGCGTCACCGCCGAGCTCGTCGCACCGCCCAACGGGCTGTCCGGGCTGCCCGGCGTGCACGACCTCGACGTCCGGGGCCACCGCGTCCGGCTGCAGGTCGACACCGACAAGCTGGACGGCGTGCTCAGGTCGCTGAGCGAGTCGGGCGTGCGGTCGCTGACGTCGACGCCGCCCACCCTGGAGGAACTGTTCCTGCGGCACTACCAGGAGGAGCCGCCCGCCGCCGGAGCCGAGCAGGCCGGGGAGGCGGTGTCCCGATGACCGCCGTGGCGTCGGCCTTCGCGGTACGGGACGGGGGATCCCGCCCGCTGGCCGGTACGGGAACGCTGTTCAGGTTCGCCCTGCGCCGCGACCGGGTGATGATCCCGGTGTGGGTCGCGGTGAACGCGCTGATGGTGCTGTCGATGCCCAACACCCTCAAGGGGCTGTACGGCACGCCGGCCGCACGCGCCGAACTGGCCGCGCAGATGTCCGCCAACACGTCGCTGCGCGCCATGGTCGGGCCCGTCTTCGGCCAGTCGATCGGCGCGCTCACCGCCTGGCGCGTCGGCGTCTACGCCGGACTGCTCGCCGCGATCATGAGCCTGCTCATCGTGGTCCGGCACACCCGGGACGAGGAGGAGAGCGGACGGCAGGAGCTGATCTCGTCGGCGATGGTGGGCCGGCGCGCCCCGCTGACGGCGGCACTGTCCACGGCGCTGACCGCCAACCTCCTGCTCGCCCTGCTGGTCACCGCGGGCCTCGCCGCCCAGGGCGCCGTGGGGGCGCTGGCGCTGGGGCTCGGGATCGCCGGGGTGGGCATGGCGTTCGCCACGCTCGCGGCCATCGCCGCGCAGCTCACGGAGAGCGCACGGCTGACGCGCGGGCTGACCGCCGCCGGGCTGGGCGCGGCCTTCGTCCTGCGGGCCGCGGGCGACGCCGCGACGAACGACGGCTCGTCCGTCATGACCTGGCTCTCCCCGATCGGCTGGCTGGAGAACGAGCGGCCCTACGCCGGCGAGCGCTGGTGGGTGCTGCTGCTGTTCGCGGCCGCGGCGCTGATCCAGTCCTGGGCGGCCTACACCCTCGCCGACCGCCGCGACGTCGGCATGAGCTTCCTGCCCACCCGGCCCGGCCCGGCCACCGGTGGCCTCGGCTCGGCGGAGGCCCTGGCCTGGCGGCTGCAGCGGGGCGGTGTGCTGGGCTGGAGCATCGGCTTCTTCCTCGGCGGAGTCGTCTACGGCGGGATGACACAGGGAGCGGCGGACCTCGTCGGCGACAACGAGAAGGCCCGCGAGATCTTCCAGCGCATGGGCGGCCAGTCCGGGCTGACGGACGCGTTCCTCGCCGCGATCGCCGGCATCATGGGCCTGGTCGCGGCCCTGTACATCGTGGCGTCGGTGCTGCGGCTGCACGGCGAGGAGACATCGGGACGGGCGGAGCCGGTGCTGGCGACCGCGGTGGGCCGGCTTCGCTGGGCCGCCGGCCATCTGGTGATCGCCTTCGGCGGCTCCGTGCTGATCATGCTGCTGGCGGGCCTGGGCATGGCGGCGGGCTACGGCAAGGAGGCCGGCCCGATCCTGGGCGCCTGCCTGGCCCAGTTGCCGGCGGTGTGGGTGATCGGCGGCCTGGCGGTCCTGCTGTACGGCGTGCTGCCGCGGGCCGGGGTGGCGGCGTGGGCCGTGGCCGGGGCGGCCCTGCTGATCGGCTGGATCGGTCCCGCGCTCGACGCTCCGCAGATCGTGCTGGACCTGTCGCCGTACGGGCATCTGCCGAAGCTGCCGGGCGGGGAGATGGCCTGGGGGCCGGTGCTGACGCTGACCGGGATCGCGGTGGTGATGGTGGCCGGGGGGCTGGTGGGGCTGCGGAGGCGGGACCTGACGACGTGAGGGGCGTTCAGTCGGCGTACTTCTTGAGTTCCTCGGTGTCGAGTTCGACACCGATGGGGTCCGGCAGCGTGATTCGGCCGCCGAACCGGACCGTATGGACGGACTGGTAGCCGACCCCCGGATCAGGGTCGCTGTGCACGAGGACTGTGAGGTTGTCCCGGTCGATCAGCAGGTAGACCGGGATCCCCGCTTCGGCATAGCCGCGAGGCTTCTCCACGCGGTCGCGGTTGTGCGTGTCCGAGTCGTACGAGGTGATCTCGACCGCCATGAGCACCCCGTCGGGATCGGCCCAGTCGCCCTGGCCCACGAAATGATCAATCGGGGCGAGCACGCCGTCGGGCAGGGCGCGGCCCTTGCGGTAGGCCTCCGCCTTCAGCCCCTGCAAGGGGTTGAGGTCGAGTTCGGGCCGGGCCTGGATGCATCGGCGGAGCAGCCACATGATGATCGCGCCGTGGTTGCCGTCCGTCATGCCCTTGACCCCGATCCGCCCGTTGATGAACTCCAACCTGACGGTGTCGAGCTCTTTGGCCACGACTGCGGCAAGCTCCTCGAAATCCTCTACGGACATCTGGTCCGTGCGCTGCGCCATAACCGTCATGGTGCCCCCCTTTGCAGGCACGAGCCAGTGTGCCGAGCTGTCAGTGCTGACCGGCGACATCGGTCGCATGATCATCCGAACGGGTGATCATGCGATCTCCACCTCCAGCCCCTTCAGCCCCCGGATCACGAAGTTCGGCTTCCGCTCCGGCTCCGCCGCCAGCCGCAGGGTCGGGGCCCGCTCCAGCAGCGCCGTCATCGACGCCGTCAGCTCGATGCGGGCGAGCGGGGCGCCGATGCAGTAGTGGATGCCGGCGCTGAAGGAGATGTGCGGGTTGTCCCGGCGGGCCAGGTCGAGGCGCTCGGGGGCGTCGAACACCGCGGGGTCGTGGTTCGCGGAGCCGAACAGCATCGCGATCTCCGCGCCCCGCGGAATCACCGTCCCGTCGATCTCGATCTCGTCGAGGACCCAGCGTTCGAAGAGCTGCAGCGGGGTGTCGTAGCGCATCAGCTCCTCCACGGCGGACGGGACCAGGGAGTGGTCCGCGCGCAGGGCCGCCAGCCGGTCCGGGTGACGCAGCAGCGCCCACCAGCCGTTCACCGTGGCGTTCACCGTGGCCTCGTGACCGGCGTTCAGCAGCAGCACGCAGGTGGAGACCATCTCCTGCTCGGTGAGCCGGTCGCCCTCGTCGTGCGCCGCGATCAGGCCCGAGATCAGGTCCTGTCCCGGCCTCCTGCGGCGCTCCTCGATCAACTCCCGCAGATAGGCGGAGAACTCCACCGACGCCCGCACCGCCTTGCGCGCCGCCTCCTCGGACGGGTTCAGCTCGTACATCCCGCAGATGTCCGCCGACCAGGGGCGCAGCGGCGCGCGGTCCGCCTCCGGGATGCCCAGCATCTCGGCGATCACCGCGACCGGCAGCGGCTCGGCGACGTCCGTCAGCAGATCGCCGCCGCCCGCCTCCGCCAGACGGGACGCCAGGTCGCCGGCCAGCGCGCGCGCATACGGGCCGAGCCGCTCGACCGTGCGCGGGGTGAACGCCTTCGACACCAGCCGCCGGATGCGGGTGTGGTCCGGCGGCTCCAGGTCGAGCATGCCGTGGTCGTTGAGGGTGTGGAACGGCTCGTGCTCGGGCGGCGGGGCCGAGCGGCCGAAGTCCTCGTGGGTGAACCGGTGCCGGTACGTCCGGCCCAGGCGCCGGTCGCGCAGCAGCGCCGACACGTCCGCGTGGTGCGGGACCAGCCACTGGTCGCTGGGCTCGTAGTAGTGCACGCGGCCCCGCGCGCGCAGCTCGGCGTAGGCGGGGTAGGGGTCGGCGACGAACGCCGGGTCCCAGGGGTCGAACGCGAGGTGGGGTCGGGCTGCCATGACGGGACGCTAGCCCGGCCTCCCCGGGTCTGGCCAGACGTGCCCCGGCCGCCGCGGTCCCGGCCCCGGCGGGGTCAGCCCGGTGTCACCAGCCTGGTCTCGTACGCGAACACCGCCGCCTGCGTCCGGTCCCGCAGTCCCATCGGGAGGCCGGGCGGACGGGTGGGTCACCGGCACGGCGGCCTCCGCGGCGGCCTGCTCGGCGTGCCTACCACGCCAGTTGCGCGACCTCCTCCGCCACCACCGCGCACGCGTCCGCCGCCGGGTCGATCAGGGGGAAGTGGCCGACGTCCTCGAGAAGGGTGAGGCCGACGACCTCGCCCGCCCTCGCCGCCGCCTCCGCGTACGACTCGGCGACGGCCTGCGGGACCACGATGTCCGTGCGGCCCTGCACCAGGGTCGTGGCGATGCCGGTGGGCAGCAGCAGGGCCGGGTCCGCGTACGGCTGCCGCTCCGCGAACAGGGCCTCACCGCCCAGGAACTGGACGGTGGCCCCGGCGCACACCTCCAGCTTGCGGGCGATGTGGAAGTCCGCGATCGGGGCGAGCGCCACGACGCCGCGCAGCGGGGCCGGGCGGTCCGTGCGCCACGGGGAGTCCGCCGGGAGCACGTGGCGGGCCGCGGCCCACAGCGCGAGGTGGCCGCCCGCCGAGTGACCGGTGATCACGGTACGGCGCGGATCCGCCTGCGGGAGCGCCTCACGCACGAGCGCCGGGAGCGCGTCGAGGGCGACCGCGACATCGTCGAACGTATCCGGCCAGCGGCCCGCGACCGGCCCCGTGCCGCCGCTCCCGCCCTCGCGGTCGGCCTGGGCGGGGATGAGCACGCCCCGGCGGTACTCGACGTTGGCCACGGCGAAGCCCCGACGGGCCAGGAAGTCGGCGAACGGGGTGATGTGCGCGCGGTCGTACGGCGCCCGCCACGCGCCGCCGTGCAGGACGACGACGAGGGGGGCGAGGTCCGTCGCCCCGGTCGCCGTGCGTTCCGCCTCCCGCGGGGCGTAGAAGTCGATCACCTGGTCCGGGTGGTCGCCGTAGGCGGCGGTGGCGTCGGGGTCCACCGGCGCGTGCGAGAAGGCGGACGCTTCCTCCGCGGCGTCCCGGGCCGCGGCGTCCCGGGCGGACGCGTCGTCCGGTTCTGCGGCATCGCGGGGGGCGGCGTCGTCCGGCATGCTCCAACCTCTCAGCGGCGAAACGGATTTGGGTACGTGGTGGCGCGGTGGCCGGAAACAGAACCGGCCGTTTGCGGGGACGGTATCAGGCGGGTGACGTGCGCCGGCATGGGGTTGTCACGCTCGGTGAGGGGCAAACGGATCCACCGTTCCGTTACGGTGTGCGGCGGAAGCGTTCCGTCAGCTCAGCGCGTCCGTTCGTCGTTCGGTGTCCTGTTCGGCGCTGTGACGACGGTGCCTTTCACGCCAGGAGGTTCCATGTCCGAGGCCATGCCCGAGGCCCAGTTGGAGGCCAAGTCCGAGGCCGAGTCCCAGGCCGAGTCGGGGGCCGTGTCCCCCGGCGCGGGGGCGCCCGAACCCGGCACCGTACGGCCCGGCGGGCGCACCGCGCGGGTCCGTACCGCCGTGCTGCGGGCGGCCGGGGACGTGCTGGCCGAACACGGGTTCGCACATCTGGACCTGGCGGACGTGGCACGGCGGGCGGGCGTCGGGAAGACGACCGTGTACCGGCGGTGGGGTTCGGCGACCGCGCTGGTCGCGGATCTCCTGTGCGACATGGCCGAGCAGTCGCTGCCGCGGGTGGACACCGGGTCCGCCCTCGGGGATCTGCGGGCCAACGCGGAGCTGGTGCGGCGGACGCTGGCGGACGAGCGGCAAGGGGCGCTGTTCCGGGCGGTGATCGCGGCCGGGGCGTGCGACGCGCGCACCGCGTCGGCGCTGCGCCGCTTCTACGAGGTCAGGGTCGCCGAATGGGAGCCGTGTGTGACGGCGGCGGTGGCACGGGGGGAGTTCCCGGAGGGGACGGACGCCGGGGCGGTCGTACGGGCCGTGTCGGCGCCGCTGTACTACGGGTTGCTGACCACGGGAGCGGCACCGGACCCCGCCGACGCGGACCGAGCGGCCCGCGCGGCGGCGGCCGCGGCGGCGGCAGGGGTGTACGTGCCGTCGGGGTGAACGCGGGAGCCGTGTCCCGGCGGTCCGCCGCAGCCGGTCGGCTCCCAGCGCTGTCCGGCGGGCGCCCGCCGGACCGACCGAAGCCGCACCCGGGCCGCCCAGGCCGGGCCGGACCGGACCGAGCAGAAACCGAACCAGGCCATGCCAAGCCGGACCAGGCCAGGCCGAGCAGGACCAGGCCGAGCAGGACCAGGCCGGGCCGAGCCGAACCGGGCCAAGCAGGACCAGGCCGGGCCGAGCAGGGCCGAACCGGGCCGGGCGGGAGCCGGACCAGGCCGAGCCGGGCGGGAGCCGGACCAGGCCGAGCCGGACCGGACTGGGCGGGAGCCGGACCAGGCCAGGCCGGGCGGGAGCCGGGCCGGGCCGAGCCGGACCGGACCGTACGGGAGCCGGACCAGGCCGAGCCGAGCCGGGCGGGAGCCGGGCCGGGCCAGGCCGGGCGGGAGCCGAACCGGGCCGAGCCGGACCGGACCGTACGGGAGCCGGACCAGGCCGAGCCGGGCGGGAGCCGGGCCGGGCCAGGCCGGGCGGGAGCCGGACCAGGCCAGGCCGGGCGGGAGCCGAACCGGGCCGAGCCGGACCGGACCGTACGGGAGCCGGACCAGGCCGAGCCGAGCCGGGCGGGAGCCGGGCCGGGCCAGGCCGGGCGGGAGCCGGGCCGGAGCCGGGTCCGGGGAGCTCGTCTCGGGCGCCCCGCACCGAGGCGGCCGCGGTCGCAGCGCTCCCCGGCGGCGGAGCCCGCGGTGTGACCGCCGCGCTCGCCGTCGCCGGGAAGCTCTCCCGTCCGTGCTGCGGCCGCCGCGGGGGCGCCCGTCAGGACAGGGTCCGTGCCAGGACCCGCGCCGCCCGTTCCACGTCCGCGAAGCCCACGTACAGCGGCGTGAACCCGAACCGCAGCACGTCCGGCGGCCGGAAGTCGCCGACCACCCCGCTGTCGATCAGCCGTTTCATCACGTCGCCCGCGCCGGGGCAGCGCAACGCCACCTGGCTGCCGCGCTCGGCGTGCGCCTCAGGTGTCAGCGACTCGACCGTGCCCGCGGGCACGTACGCCGCCACGCACTCCAGGAAGAAGTCCGTGAGCGCGAGGGACTTGGCGCGCACGGCGTCGACCGGCACGTCGTCCCACACCTCCAGCGCCGCCTCCAGGGCGAGCATGGACAGGATGTCCGGGGTGCCGACACGGCCGCGCACCGCGCCCTCCGCCGCCTGGTACTCCGCGCGCATGCCGAAGGGCTCCGCATGGGAGTTCCAGCCCGGCAGCGGGGAGTCGAAGCGGTCCTGCAGCTCCCGCCGCACGTACAGGTACGCGGGTGAGCCGGGGCCCCCGTTGAGGTACTTGTACGTGCAGCCGACGGCCAGGTCGACCCCGTGCTCGTCCAGACCGACCGGCAGGGCGCCCGCGCTGTGGCACAGGTCCCAGACGGCCACCGCGCCCGCCGCGTGCACCGCGGCCGTCAGGCCGGGCAGGTCGTGCAGCCGGCCCGTGCGGTAGTCGACATGGTTCAGCAGCACCGCCGCCGTGCGGCCGGTGAGCGCCCCGGGAACGTCCGCGGGGGCCACCGGGCGCAGCGTGCAGCCCGTCATCCGGGCCGCCGAGGCGGCGATGTACCCGTCCGTCGGGAACGTCGTGGCGTCGACCAGGATCTCGTCCCGGCCGCTCCCATCGTCCCCGCGGTCCCCGCCGTTCCCACCGCCGTCCCCGGCCATGCGCACGGCCGCCACCAGCGCCTTGAAGACGTTGACGCTGGTGGAATCGCCCACCACGATCTGCCCGGGCGCCGCCCCGACCAGCGGGGCGATCAGGTCGCCGATCCGTTCCGGCGCCGTCCACCAGCCGCTCTCGTCCCAGGAGCGGATCCGCAGTGATCCCCACTGCCTGCGGACGACGTCCTCCATCCGGCCCGGCACGGCCGTCGGCAGCGCGCCCAGCGAGTTGCCGTCCAGGTAGACCGCGTCGTCGAGCACGAACCTCGCGCGCAGCCCGGCCAGCCGGTCGGACGCGTCCAGCTCCTTCGCCTTCGCGGCCAGTTCAGACATGGGAGCGCGCCGTCCACAGCTCGGGGAACACGCTCTTCTGCGCCCGCTTCTCCAGCCAGGCCACCCCGGCGGAGCCGCCCGTGCCCTGCTTGGCTCCCATCGCCCGCCGGGTGGCCATCAGGTGGTCGTTGCGCCAGCGCCACACCAGCTCGGCCACGTCGGTCAGCGCCTCACCGAGGCGGGCGAGTTCATGTGTCGCGTCACCGGAGTAGATGGCGGCCCAGACCGCCTCCACCTCCTCCGACGGCTCGTAGCGGAGGGACGGGTCGCGCCGCAGCACGGCGTCCGGGACGGCGTGCCCGCGCCGGGCGAGCAGCCGCAGCACCTCGTCGTAGAGGCCGGGCTCGTGCAGCGCCTTCTCCAGTTCGGCGTGGACGCGGGGCGCGCCGCGGTGCGGGACGAGCATGGACGCGGACTTCTCGCCGAGCAGGAACTCCATCCTGCGGTACATCGCCGACTGGAAGCCGGAGCCCTCGCCGAGGGCGGAGCGGTAGGAGTTGAACTGGGCGGGCGTCAGCTGCGCGAGCGGCCGCCAGGACGCGTTCAGCGCCTCCAGCTCCCGTACGGACCTCTTCAGCGCGTCGATCGCCGTCGGAACCCGGTCCTCGCGCAGCGCGCGGGCCGCGGTCTCCCACTCGTGGACGATCACGGTGAACCACAGCTCCATCACCTGGGTGGTGACCAGGAAGACCATCTCTCCGGGGTCGTCGGAGAGGGTGTGCTGGAGGTGGGTGAGCACGTCCGCCTTGACGTAGTCCTCGTACGGTGTCGTGCCCTGGAAGTCGAGATGCGGGGTCTCGGGCTCCTGCGTCTCCGGGGTCTCCTGGGACTGGTGAGCCTGTTGGGACATCGCTGTCTCCTGTATGTGCTTCGGGTAGCGGTCCGCCCCTGCCGATGCCGGCACGGGGGCCCCGGTCCCCACCGGCATCCTGCGCAATGCCACCGGACACCGCAAGGCCCGTCGGCTGACAGGCGGACCACAGGGCGCTGACCTGCACTCTTCAGGGTCAGCCGAGGGTCGGCCGCCCGTCACGGCCAGGTGTGCTCGATGCGGTCGTGTCGCACCGCGTAGGCCGCTGGACCGCCCTTCTCGACGGCCCGACGGGGATCGGCCCGGCGCAGAACGGCAAGCACGGCGACGGCCGCGGGTCGGTGTCGGTGTCGCTGTCGCTGTCGCTGTCGCTGTCGCTGTCGGCGAGCGGAATCGGCGTCTGCCCCTCGGCCTGCGCGGGCGCGTGCACCGTTTCCTGCACGGTCGCGGCGGGTGCGGGCGTTGCCCCCCCCACGGCCGCCGGGCAGCTTTCGGTGCCGACGCGGCTTCGGCGGCTCGGGCGGCCCGTCCGGATCCGGGCCACCGCCGGGGACGTCGTGGAAGTACGTCCGGGTACGGATCTGCCCGGTAGGACGGTCTGCGCGGAGTGTGCCCTGCAGGCGTGGACGTCCCGAGCACTCGTCCGCAAGTGACAGACTGCCTCCATGACGACGCACAAGAACCTGCTCGGCGGCCCGGAACCGACGTACCTGCCGGAGAACGAAGAGGCGTACCGCCTGCTGAGCGAGGAGTCCCGGCCGCCGGCCGAGGTCGCCGCGAAGCACCCCACGTTCTCGCTCGCCTGGGCGATCCTCGCCGACGACGCCTTCGAGGCGGGCCGCGTGGTCGAGTCGTACGCGTACGCGCGCACCGGCTACCACCGCGGTCTGGACGCGCTGCGGCGGGCGGGGTGGAAGGGGCATGGACCCGTCCCTTGGGGCCACCGGGCCAATCAGGGGTTCCTGCGCTGCCTCGCCGCCCTCGCCCGCGCCGCCGGCGCGATCGACGAGAAGGACGAGGCGGAGCGTTGCCGGCAGTTCCTTCAGGACAGCAGCGCCGAGGCGTACACCGAGCTGAAGCGGTAGCCGTCGCGGCGGAGACGGCCGTGACGCCGTAGGGCACCGCCGCACCGGCCCGGAGGGCCGGCGAGCCCGGCTCCGCAGCAGCGTCGCCGGGCTCGTCGGAACCGTCCGTTACTTGATCCTGGTGCCGGTGGACCGGAGGTTGGCGCACGCCTCGACGACCCGCTTGGCCATCGACGCCTCCGCCAGCTTGCCCCAGCTGCGCGGGTCGTAGGTCTTCTTGGAGCCGACCTCGCCGTCGACCTTCAGGACGCCGTCGTAGTTCTTGAACATGTGGTCGGCGACGGGACGCGTGAAGGCGTACTGGGTGTCCGTGTCGATGTTCATCTTGACCACGCCGTTCTCCAGCGCGGTCAGGATCTCCTGCTCGCTGGAGCCGGAGCCGCCGTGGAAGACGAAGTCGAACGGCTTGCTGTCGGCCGGCCTGCCGTACTTGGCGGCGACGCCCTCGTTCAGCTCCTTCAGCAGCTCGGGGCGCAGGACGACGTTGCCCGGCTTGTACACACCGTGCACGTTGCCGAACGACGCGGCCAGCAGGTAGCGGCCCTTCTCGCCCAGGCCCAGGGCCTCCGCCGTTCGGTTCGCGTCGTCGACGGTGGTGTAGAGGGAGTCGTTGATCTCGTGGGAGACGCCGTCCTCCTCACCGCCGGTCGGGGTGATCTCCACCTCCAGGACGATCTTCGCGGCGGCGGCGCGGGCCAGCAGCTCCTGCGCGATCTGCAGGTTGTCGGCGAGCGTCTCCGCGGAGCCGTCCCACATGTGGGACTGGAACAGCGGGTTCTCGCCGCGGGCCACACGCTCCTCGGAGACCGCGAGCAGCGGACGTACATAGCCGTCCAGCTTGTCCTTCGGGCAGTGGTCCGTGTGCAGCGCGACCGTGATGTCGTACTTCGCGGCGACGATGTGCGCGAACTCGGCCAGGGCGACGGCGCCCGTGACCATGTCCTTCTTGTGCTGGCCGCCCAGGAACTCGGCGCCACCCGTCGAGATCTGGATGATGCCGTCGCTCTCGGCCTCCGCGAAGCCGCGCAGGGCAGCGTGCAGGGTCTGGGACGAGGTCACGTTGATGGCCGGGTAGGCGAACTTGCCAGCCTTCGCCCGGTCCAGCATCTCGTTGTAGACCTCGGGGGTTGCGATGGGCATCTGTCCGCTCCTTGTATGTGCGGGTCTCGTACCGGGGTACGAACGGGACTGCTGCTTACGGCCCTGACCTAGGGGGGTGCGACGTCATCGTCGTCCCCATCTTTCCAGACATGACCCGATGCTCAGGTCACGTTTCCGACCTGTGGACGTCCTCCCCCGCAGGGCGCTCAGTCGAGGCCGAGCTCGTCCTTCGCATAGGCGAAGCGATAGGGGACGCCGGCGCCCTCCTGGATCTTCTCGGCGGCGCCCGTGGCCCGGTCGACGATCGTCGCGACCGCCACCACCTCGGCGCCCGACTCGCGCACCGCCTCCACCGCGGTGAGCGGGGAGCCGCCGGTGGTGGAGGTGTCCTCGACGACCAGGACCCGGCGGCCCTTGATCTCCGGTCCCTCCACGCGCCGCTGCAGGCCGTGCGCCTTCGCGGCCTTGCGGACGACGAACGCGTCGAGCCTCCTCCCGCGCGCGGCGGCGGCGTGCAGCATGGCGGCCGCGACCGGGTCCGCGCCCATGGTCAGCCCGCCGACCGCGTCGAAGTCCAGGTCGGCGGTCAGGTCCAGCAGCACCTGGCCCACCAGTGGGGCGGCCTCCCCGTCGAGGGTGATGCGGCGCAGGTCGACGTAGTAGTCGGCCTCCAGGCCCGAGGAGAGGGTCACCTTGCCGTGCACCACGGCCTTGTCCTTGATCTGCTGCAGCAGGGCGCCGCGTACGTCACTCATACCGGTCAGCTTAAGGGCGCCGCGGGCCCCCGGGACTTGCCGCGGCTCACAGCCGGCGCCACGTCCAGGTGGTCGTGGCCTCCAGCGGCTCGATCGGCGTGACCAGGCGCGGAAGGGTGTTCAGGCCGTCCGGCGGCCCGGTCTGCGGCTCCACGCACACCGCCTCCGGCTGCTGGTCGTACACCACCACCCACTCCTCGCGGCTGATGACCGCCAACTCCAGCCGCCCCGGCCAGGTGAGAGTGACGTCCACGCCGCCGGGCATGCCGAAGCAGTCGTCCCAGGGGCCGGGCGTGGGCTCGATGCGGTTCCCCGTGGGCAGGTGGTCCTCCCCGCGCTCCTCCTGCCAGGCGGGGCTGAAGCCGATGCGGACGTCCTCGCCGTCCAGGGTGCGGTTGAACCAGGGGTGCCAGCCGGCCTGGGCCGGGAACGAGGAGTCGTACGTCTCCACGGACATGGTGAGCGTGAGCGAGTCCGCGGTGAGCGCGGCGAGCTGGGTGACACGGCCGGGGTAGGGCCAGGGGGCGACCAGGTCGTAGGTGAGGACGGCCTCGGTCCGCGCGGCACGGGCCACGCGCCAGGCGCCGTCGCGGACGGTGCCGTGGATGGCGTGCGGCGGGGAGTTGAGGGGCATCCGGTGGACCGTCGCGCCGTCGCGGAACCTGCCGTCGCGCATCCGCCCGCACCAGGGGGCCATGGGGAAGCATCCGAACCGCTCACCCTGGCGCAGCAGTTCCGCGCCGCCGACGCGCAGACTCCTTACCCGCCCGCCGTTCGCCGGCGCCAGCACGACTTCCGCGTCCCCCGCGGCCAACGTGATCTCGTCGTTACTCACGTGGCCGACCCTACTGGGCAGATCGGACCGATCAAGAGGGCACCGACCCGGCCGGGGCGTCCGCGGGGTCCGCACCGGCGCATCCCGCCGCCCGACGGCTGTGCGTCCCGGCGCGGTCGGCGGGAATGACTTCCGGCCGGCCACCGGCCGCGGCTCCCGATCAGCCGAGGACGGCACACCCCCCACGGCCGGCGACCACGGCTCCCAGCCAGGCCACGGCAACGGCTCCCGGTCGGCGGTGGCTTCCGCGTGGTCAGCGGCGGCGGCGCAGCAGTCGGCCCGCCACGATCGCCGACGCCACGAGCAGGGCCGCCGCCGGGGCCGCCCACCGGAGGGTGGCGGAGGCGGCGGAGGACTCGGGGGCGGGGACTGGCGCGTAGCGGCCGCGCGGCGGTGCGTGGTCGACCTCCTCGGCGCTGCGGCCGATCATCGTGCGCCGGGCGTGCGCCGCCTCGGCGGGAGGCTCTTCCCCGTGGTCGACTTCATCGGAGCCGTCCGGTCCCTCCTCGTCGGCGAGGGGGTCGAGGGACGACGGGGGGACCTCGGTGTCAAAGACCGAGAAGGCGGAGGGCTCCTCGCTCTCCTGCACGGGCGGTTCCACCGACGCCTCCGCGGCTTCTTCGGCAGGCTCCCCGGCGGGGGTCCCGCTCGGCGCCGGCCCGGCGGCGGCCGCGGTCTCCCCAGGCGCACCCAGGTTCTCCGCGAACCGGCCCAGCAGCCGGGCCCCCGCCGCCGCGACCGCCTCCTCGGGCAGTTCCGCGATCCGGCCGTCGCCCGTCGCCGTTCCCGTGAACACGACCGTCGCGCCGCCCTCGGCCGCCAGCACGCGTACGGTCAGGGACAGCTCCACCGTGCCCGTGCCCCGGGCCTCCGACGCCTCGCCGTGCGCGGTGAACGAGCCGTCGCCCCGTTCCGCGACGCGCAGCGTGCCGCGGTAGGTGATCGTGTGGCCGCCGACGCGCACCTTCAGGCGGCCGGCGACGGGCCGCGTGCCCGCGTCCCGGTGAAGCCCGGGGATCGCCCGGGCCACCCGTGCGGGGTCGGCCAGCGCCTCCCTGAGCCGCTCGGCGGGAACCGGAACGAACACCTCATGCTTCATGTCGGTCGAGCCTACCCAGCACGGCCCGAACTGCACCCTTCCTCCGCGGTATTCACACGGCGGGCCACCGGCCGGGTCAGTCGGCGTACCTCGGGTGCACCAGCGTCGACGGGGGCAGCCCCCGCACCCGGGTGCGTGACGCGGCTCGCGCGTCCGCCCGCAGGGACGCCCGGGTCAACGTGCTCAGCCGCGGCTCGCGCGGGTCCAGGGTCAGGGCCGGAGGGGTACGGGCGGCGAGGACGAAGCCCCAGTCGCGCGGGGCCCGGGACCCGTTCGGCGAGCGGTCAGGGCCCGCCGCGAAGCCGGAGGCGCGCCCGCCGACGCGGTAGGGCACCGTGCGCAGGTCCGCCGCCCGTATCGTCGCCTCGACCGTCCAGAAGACCCATGGGCGGGACGTCACCGGGCCCGCGTGCACCACCAGGCGCCCACCGGGCGCGAGGACGCGGCGGGCGAGGCCGTAGAACTCCTGCGAGTACAGCTTGGTGCTCGCGGTGATGCCGGGGTCGGGAAGGTCCGCGACCACCACGTCGTACGTCCGCCGTGTGTGCCTCAGCCCGCAGAACACGTCCGCCGTGCGCACATGGACGCGTGGGTCGGCGAGGGCGTGCCGGTTCAGGGCGGACAGGGCCGGGTCGCGGAGGGCCAGCCTGGTCACCGCGGGGTCCGGCTCGATCACATCGACCCGCTCCACTCCCGGGTGCCGCAGCACCTCGCGCACCGCCAGGCCGTCGCCGCCGCCGAGGACGAGCACGCGCGCGTGCGGTCCTCCGCTCATCGCGGGGTGCACCAGCGCCTCGTGGTAGAGGCGCTCGTCGCGGCTGCTCACCCGCAGCCGGCCGTCTAGGAAGAGGGCGAGCGGACGGCCGCGGGTGCCGCCGGTCAGGACGACCTCCTGGACGCCGGTGCGCAGCGCGACCCGCACGTCCCCGCCGTACACCGCCTGGCGTGCCGCCCGTTCGAAGTCGTCGACCAGCGCGGCCGCCGTGGCGAGCAGGACCAGTACGACGATGTTGGCGACGAGGAGCAGCCAGCGGCCGCGCCGGCTCAGGTCGCGGCGGAACAGCCCGAGGACCAGCGCGCCGCCCGCGACCGCGTTGACCGCGCCGGTGAGCAGGGCGCCCGTCAGCTGGCCCAGCAGGGGGAGCAGGAGGAACGGGAAGGCGAGGCCGCCGACCAGCGCGCCCACGTAGTCCGCCGCGAACAGGTCGGCGACCGCGCGGCCCGCGTCCTGGCGGCGGATGCGCTGGATCAGCTCCATCAGCAGCGGCACCTCGGCGCCGATGAGAAGGCCGATCGCCAGCGAGAAGGCGACCAGCAGGCAGCGCGGCCCGGCCGACCAGGGGCCGCCCCAGTCGCCGGTCCAGGCGAAGACCGCGTACAGGGCCATCGCGCTGCAGCCGCCGATCAGCGCGAGCACCGCCTCGACCGTGCCGAAACCGGCCGCGGCACGGCAGCGCAGCCGCTTCGCGGCGAGCGAGCCGACCCCCATCGCGAAGACCATCACGGAGAGCACGACGGATGCCTGGGTGACCGAGTCGCCCATCAAGTACGAGGCCAGGGCGACGAGTTCGAGCTCGTAGACGAGACCGCAGGCGGCGCAGACGAACACGCCGGCGAGGACGAGGAACCGTCCGGTGCCGGGGCGCACGGGCAGCCGCGCCGGGCTCTGGCCGCCCTCGCCCCAGGAGGCCGGGGCGCCGGGCGGAGCGGGCGCGTGCGGTTCGATCACGGTCGGAACGCTACGTCACGCTTGCACGACGCTTTGTCACCCACACGTGTGGTCCTGCGGGGTTGTGGGGCGTCCGGCACGGCTGTACCCGTCCTCATGCGCGGGAGGGGCTCAGTCGCGCCTCGGGGCGGTCGGGGCATGCCGTCGGCGCCCTCACTCCCACCCGCGTCCGCGTCGCCACCAACTGGCCGTCCTGTGGGTAGGCGTGCCATGTGCGCCAGTGGACCTGGCCCTCGTGGCGCTGGGCCAGCAGGGCCGTGAACGCGTGCGGGCTGCCGGGGAAGACGCCGGCCAGGCCGTTGGGATGGTCGGAGACCAGGGCCAGCAGCTCCTGGGCGCGGCCCGCGAAGGACCGGGGGGACAGCGCCTCGACCCGGGACGCGAACTCGTACTCCCAGTCGCCCACCCGTTTGGCGACACCCAGGGGCAGCGGAGTGCTGGAGCCCGCGATGCACGCCACCGTCTCCGAACAGCTGCCCCGCTCCTCCTCCAGGAGTACCTGGTGGGATGCGCCGAGGAGTCTCAACTGAAGCTGCGCGCCGGCAAGTTCCAGGTCGAGTGTGGCGAGTGCCGGCAGCGGCTCGCGGCCCAGGGTCCAGGCGAGGTCGGCCGCACGCGTGTCGGTGTAGGAGGTGTTCAGGGTCGTGAGCATGGATCGGCTCCGCTAGCACGCAAAAGTGGGGAGGGATTCCGGCGCGCCCCGGCCGGGCACCGCGGGTGCGGCCGACTCAGCCGGTCGGGCGCGACGTCCGGGTCGGCCCGGTCGGGCGGAACGCCTGCGGGTCGGTGGCCGCAGGGCGTCCGGGGGGCTGCGTTGGTGGTTGAGAGGGAATCACGAACTGTGGCACCCCCACAGCGTTTTTACCCAAGTTCGTAGGGTTTCCATCCCACCGAGGGCTCAACAGCGCAATTGTTCAACTATGTTGTGCGCCTGGAGTGTTGATATGGGCGCTGTACGCCCGATCGCAGCGGATCCATAGGAGCGCGCCCGGCGCACAGCGCCATGGCATGCGCCCACGCGCTCCCCCTGTCGGGTGACCCGCTCCCGAACGGCTGACGGGTGGGGGGCGCACAGGCCGAGTGCCCGCCGGCCTACCTCCCGGCGGACACTCGGCGCACCCGGATGCGTTTCCCCCCGCGGAGCTCGGCTGCCCCGTGTCAGCTGTCTCCGCCGCATCCGCCCCCACCGCACGACGAGTGACCCCCGCCACACGAGTGGCCCCCACCACAGGAGTGGTGGCCCCCCGAGTGGTGGCCCCCCGAATGGTGGCCGCCCGACGACGAACCGCCGCCGTCGCCCGCCCACCAGCTGCTGCCGCCGGACCACGCGATCCCCCGCGTGCGCATCCGCGACCCGCGGCCCCGGGACCGCGATGCCGCTGTCCCGGAGCCACGGCCGGCCACCGCGACGAGCGTCACGACGGCGATAAAAACGAGCGCCAGGATGATGCCGAAGGTCATGGCGTCGCCCCCCTTTCGAATCCCCCGAAGCGGCCCCCCGCGGGCCTCTCTTCCTCGGTGCGTGAACGGGGGATGCCCCCGCGTCACACCCGTCAAAGCAGAGTTGAGGAACTCCAGAGCTTCGGCGCAGGATGGCGGTCATGACCTCCAGCGCGCGCCCCCTCCTCAACCGCCGGCTCACCGAGTTCGGAACGACGATCTTCGCCGAGATGTCCGCCCTCGCCGTGAGCACCGGGTCCATCAACCTGGGCCAGGGCTTCCCCGACACCGACGGACCCGAGGAGATCCGCGAGGCCGCCGTCCGGGCACTGCGCGACGGCCGCGGCAACCAGTACCCGCCTGGGCCGGGCGTCCCCGAGCTGCGCACGGCCATCAGCGACCACCAGCGCCGCTTCTACGACCTGGCCTTCGACCCCGACACGGAGGTCCTGGTCACGGCGGGGGCGACCGAGGCGATCGCCGCGACCCTGCTCGCCCTCCTGGAACCGGGGGACGAGGTGATCGCCTTCGAGCCCTACTACGACTCCTACGCGGCCTGCATCGCCTTGGCCGGCGCACGGCGCGTACCCCTCACCCTGCGCGCTCCGTCCTTCCGCCCGGACCTGGACGAGCTGCGGGCCAAGATCACCCCGAAGACCCGGCTCCTCCTCCTCAACACCCCGCACAACCCGACCGGCATGGTCCTCACCGCCGAGGAGCAGGGCGCCATCGCCGCGCTCGCCGTCGAACACGACCTGCTCGTCGTCACCGACGAGGTCTACGAACACCTCGTCTACGAAGGCGCGCACCACCCCATCGCGGCCCTGCCCGGCATGCGTGAACGCACCGTCTCCATCTCCTCCGCCGGCAAGACCTTCTCCTTCACCGGCTGGAAGGTCGGCTGGGTCACCGCGAACGGCCCGCTCGTCGCCGCCGTCCGCACCGCCAAGCAGTTCCTCACCTACGTCAGCGCGGGCCCGTTCCAGTACGCGATCGCCGAGGCCCTCCGTCTGCCGGACGCGTACTTCCACCACTTCCGCGCCGACCTCCGCCGCAAGCGGGACCTGCTCGGCGACGGCCTGCGCGCGGCCGGGTTCGAGGTCCACCGGCCCCAGGGCACGTACTTCATCACCACGGACATCACCCCCTTCGGCGAGAAGGACGCCTACGCCTTCTGCCGCGCGCTCCCCGAACGCTGCGGCGTCGTCGCCATCCCGAACTCCGTGTTCTACGACGACCCCGACGCCGGCCGCACCCAGGTCCGCTTCACCTTCTGCAAGAAGGAGGACGTCCTCCGGGAAGCCGCCGACCGCCTGCAACGCCTGGCGTCCTGACCCGGCGAGAGGCACCGACGCCCGTCGCGGTCCGGTGGAGCGCTCGCACCGGATGCGGATGCCGGAGCAGAAGCGGAGTCGTCATCCTGCGACGGAGCGCGGGTGCCTGCCTCTGAGGGCCGGATGGCGCCGTCCACGGGGGCCGGCGATGCCTGCGGGGAACCCGGCGGGCTGACGGGGCCTCACGGACCGGTAGCAGCACCACCGCCCCGTCCGTGGGCGGCGCGCCGGGCGCCGCGGATTCGCACCCGCACGGCCGTGCAATGCTCGCAGATCGGTCCTGAGCGACGCATGGTTCCGGTGTGACCCACGCCAGCACCATCCCCGCTCCCCCCGCCGAGAGGCCGGGGAACCACGACCGTGCCCGTCCGGCAGGGCACGGGCTGCGGCTGCGGGCGGGGCGCGCTGCACTTCGCCGGGCACATGCTGCTGCACGGCACCCGGCTGCTGTTCCCGATGGCGCTGGTGATCGTCGCGGTCAGCACCGTGCTCTTCACGCTGCTGCTGGTGGACCGCGCCCCCCTGCCGCTGGTCGTCTACAGCGGAGCCCTGCTGGTGATCACGCTCGGCGGCTCCGGATTCTTCGAGTCCAAGCCGCGCTTCCTGCTGCCGGCGTTCCCGCTGCTCATCGTGGTGGCGCGGGCGCTGGTGCGGACGGCGAGAGCCCGGCCCTGGCACGCCGCCGTGGTGGCATGCGCCCTGGCCGGGCTCTCGTTCGTCTACGGGGCGTATCTGGTGGTACTCGGCCGGTCACCCCTGTGAAACCGGGGGCCGGAGGTGCCGCGGCCGAATCTACTCCCCGTCGTCCTCGGGCTTGTCCGACTCGTCGACGTCCTCCGCGAGACCGAGCTGCTCGACGAGCCACCGGTCGAACTCGATGGCGGCCCGCACCCAGCTGACGGTCGACGAGACGAAGTGCTCCAGGCTCACGCCGGTGCCGATCAGCATCTGCGCCTCACCGATGAGGCGGACGGTGCCGTCGTCGTGCGTGTGGCTGTAGACCTTGGGCCACAGGGTGCGCCGGTTCCAGTCGTCGATGGCCTCCAGCAGCTGCGGCTTCTCGTCGATCTTGTGCGGACGGTCGTAGAACGTGCGCACCGAGAAGACCTGCTGGTCGCCCTCGCCGCGGAACATGAAGTACGTACGGAACTGCTCCCACGGCGCGACGAGGTCTCCCTCCTCGTCGACGAGGTGCTTGAGCTCCATCTGGTCGAGGAGCTGCTTCACAAGGTCCTGATCCGGAACCACGGGGCCCGCCGGTCCTTGCGGCTGCGGTTCGGGCTGGCCCCCGAAGTTCGGAATCGAGGACGGGTCGATGCTCACCGTGTTCTTCCCTTCGTACGGATTACGCCATCCTCCCCCATGCGGGGCGGGGGGTGGCAAGCCCGGACGGGTCGTGTCCGCCGGAGGCTGACAGGATGTGGCCGGTCTCCGCCGTCCGGGGGAGACGAGGGGGTGGATGAGAGTGCGCGCGATCCTTTGGGGCCTGTGGTGGCTGTGCGCGGTTTTCGTGGCGGTGTGCCTGGCGGGTGCGGGGTGGGTGGTGTACGCCTACGTGAAGCATGGGGACGACGCGTTCGGCTCGGCCGAGAAGGTCGACTGCGCCGAGGTCATCCACTTCGCGCGCGCCCAGCCGCCCGTCGGCATGAGCGACGAGGACTGCGCGCTGGACGACGCCGCGCACCGGTCGTACGACGGCAGCTGGCGGATGCCACGCGCCGAGGTGGCCGACTGGCTGAAGCGGTCGTTTCCGGGCCTGCGGCCGTCGACGCCGTGCGGCGCCGACCTGTGCATGAACCTCCGCGACGAAGCGCCGCCCGGGGCCAACCGGATGTGGCTGTGGGTGGAGTACGAGGGCGGGGGCACCGCCCTCGTATCCCTTGAGGTCTCCTCGGTCTGACGTTCGCTCAGAGGGTCTTGCCGGTCGCCGGGCCCACGATCAGCCCGTCGTCGGCCCTGTCCACGCGGACCGTGTCGCCGTCCTTGACCTCCCCGGCCAGGATCTCCTTGGCGAGGCGGTCTCCGATGGCGGTCTGCACCAGACGGCGCAGCGGCCGGGCTCCGTACGCCGGGTCCATGCCCTCGACGGCCAGCCAGGCCAGGGCCTCGGGCGTGATCTCCAGGGTCAGCCGCCGCTCGGCCAGCCGCTGGGCCAGGCGGTCGATCTGGAGCCGGGCGATCCGGCTCAGCTCGTCCTTCGTCAGCGCCGAGAAGACCACCAGGTCGTCGAGCCGGTTGAGGAACTCCGGCTTGAAGGAGGCGCGGACCACCTCCAGGACCTGCTCCTTCTTCTCCTCCTCGCTGGTGACCGGGTCCACCAGGAACTGGCTGCCCAGGTTCGAGGTCAGCACCAGGATCGTGTTGCGGAAGTCGACCGTCCGGCCCTGACCGTCCGTCAGGCGGCCGTCGTCCAGCACCTGGAGCAGGATGTCGAAGACCTCCGGGTGGGCCTTCTCCACCTCGTCGAGCAGCACGACGCTGTACGGGCGCCGCCGCACCGCCTCGGTGAGCTGGCCGCCCTCCTCGTAGCCGACGTATCCGGGCGGGGCGCCGACCAGCCGGGCGACGCTGTGCTTCTCGCTGTACTCCGACATGTCGATGCGGACCATCGCCCGCTCGTCGTCGAAGAGGAAGTCGGCGAGTGCCTTGGCCAGTTCGGTCTTGCCGACACCGGTGGGGCCGAGGAAGAGGAACGAGCCGGTCGGGCGGTCGGGGTCGGCGATGCCGGCCCGGCTGCGGCGCACGGCGTCCGACACCGCGCGCACGGCCTCGCTCTGGCCGATGAGCCGCTTGCCGATCTCCTCCTCCATGCGCAGCAGCTTCTGCGTCTCGCCCTCCAGGAGGCGTCCGGCGGGGATGCCGGTCCAGGAGGCGACGACGTCCGCGATGTCGTCGGAGCCGACCTCCTCCTTCACCATCGTGCCCCTGGAGGCCTCCTCCTCGGCCTCCGAGGCGGCCTCCAGCTCCTTCTCCAGGCCCGGGATCTCGCCGTACAGCAGCTTGGAGGCGGTGTCGAAGTCGCCGTCGCGCTGTGCGCGTTCGGCCTGGCCGCGCAGGTCGTCGAGCTGTTCCTTCAACTCACCGACGCGGTTGAGGGACTGCTTCTCCTTCTCCCAGCGGGCGGTCAGGCCGCGCAGCTCCTCCTCCTTGTCGGCGAGGTCGCGGCGCAGCTTCTCCAGGCGCTCCTTGGACGCCTGGTCGGTCTCCTTGCTCAGCGCCAGCTCCTCCATGCGGAGCCGGTCGACGGCCCGCTGGAGCTCGTCGATCTCCACCGGGGACGAGTCGATCTCCATGCGCAGCCGGGAGGCCGCCTCGTCGACCAGGTCGATGGCCTTGTCGGGCAGGAAGCGGGAGGTGATGTAGCGGTCGGAGAGGGTGGCGGCGGCCACCAGCGCGCTGTCCGCGATCTGCACCTTGTGGTGGGCCTCGTAGCGGCCCTTGAGCCCACGCAGGATCGCGATGGTGTCCTCCACGGTGGGCTCGGCGACCAGCACCTGCTGGAAGCGCCGCTCCAGGGCCGCGTCCTTCTCGATCCGCTCGCGGTACTCGTCGAGGGTGGTGGCACCGACCATGCGCAGCTCACCGCGCGCCAGCATCGGCTTGAGCATGTTGCCCGCGTCCATGGCGGAGTCGCCGCCGGCCCCGGCGCCCACGACGGTGTGCAGCTCGTCGATGAACGTGATGATCTGGCCGTCCGACTCCTTGATCTCGGCAAGGACGGTCTTCAGGCGCTCCTCGAACTCACCGCGGTACTTCGCGCCCGCGACCATGGCGCCCAGGTCGAGCGCGACCAGCCGCTTGTCCTTGAGGGACTCGGGCACGTCGCCCTTCACGATCCGCTGGGCGAGCCCCTCGACGACGGCGGTCTTGCCGACGCCGGGCTCGCCGATGAGGACCGGGTTGTTCTTCGTACGGCGGGACAGCACCTGCACCACGCGGCGGATCTCGTGGTCCCGGCCGATCACCGGGTCGAGCTTGCCGTCCCGCGCGGCGGCGGTGAAGTCGGTGCCGAACTTCTCGAGCGCCTTGTACTGGCCCTCCGGGTCCGGGGTCGTCACCCGGCGCCCTCCCCTGGTCTTCTGGAACGCGTCCAGCAGCTTCTTGGCGTCGGCCCCCTGCCGTGCGAGCACCTCGCCGACGGCGCCGCCCTTCGCGGCGATGCCGATGAGCAGGTGTTCGGTGGACAGGTACTCGTCGCCGAGGTCCTTGGCACGCTTGCTCGCGTCGGCGATCACGGCCAGCAGCTCGCGGTTGGGCTGGGGCGGCGCGACGGTCGATCCGGTCACGCTGGGCAGAGAGGCGAGCACGCGCTCGGCGCCGGCGCGCACGGACGCCTGGTCAACGTCCACGGCGGCCAGCAGGTCGATGATGTTCTCGTTGTCCTGCCCCTCGAGCAGAGCGAGGAGCAGGTGGGCGGGGGTGAGGTCCGGGTGCCCCTCGGACACGGCCCGCTGGGTGGCCGCGTTGATCGCGTCCCGGCTCCTGTTGGTCAGCTCGGCGTCCACGTTCGCCTTCTCCTTCTCGCGTCGGCCCGCGCTCAGCTGTCGTCTGTCGTCGTCGACTCTGACTAGAGCAACGTAACAAAGTTGAGTCTATTCCACTCAAGGCGTTGAACGGGAGAGGAAGCGGCTAGGTTCCGGACCATGGCCACGCACTCCGTAGACCCGGGCTCGCCCGACGCCCTGTACCTCAGGTTCTGGCGCGAACGGCACCTGTGCACGCTGACGACCCTCCGCGCGGACGGCAGCCCGCACGTCGTACCGGTCGGCGTGACCTACGACCCCGGGGCACGACTGGCCCGGGTGATCACCGACAAGGCGAGCGCGAAGGCGGGGCATGTGGCGGCCGCCGGGCCGGAGGGGGCGCGGGTCGCGGTCTGCCAGGTGGACGGGCGGCGGTGGGCGACGCTGGAGGGCCGCGCGCGGGTCTCGACGGATCCGGAGCGAATCGCGGAGGCGGAGCGGCGCTATGCCGAGCGCTACGGGCGGACACCGCGGCCCAACCCGTCACGGGCCGTGATCGAGATCGCCCTCACACGGGCACTGGGACACGGCTGATTCCAGCCACCCTCGGATAGCGGCGATACCGGGAGGTCTCCCCGCAAACTGCAGCGGCGTCACCGTGTTCAGGTCACGGTGACGCCGCTGCGGGGGGAAGCACCTGAGCGATCTGTTACGACGGGGGAATCGCGTCAGGCACTGCGGGGGGTGGCTGAGATGGTCCTCACTTCCGTACCGTCCGGCTCGGCCAGCTGATGGTCGCGCCGGTCCAGGTTCACAAAGATCATTCCGTATCGGATGGCGCACCGCACGGGCTGCGGCGCCCCCCGAGGCCGCCGCAGAAGCCGGTACGCCCGCACATCCTCGTCCTCGTCACGGGTGACGACGACGGGCTCCCCGAACACGGTCACCATCAACGAGTCACCGCTGTGCGGGATGGCGGTGACCAGGTCGATGAAGTGCCATCCGGAGCGGTAGGCAGTGGCCATTTCACGCCGGAAGGAACGGTCGTCGGGAGGAATCGTCATACGTCTGCGTCCAGGGGAAGAGCGTTCCAGCCACTGTCCGCCGGGGCGGCCACCTGCACGACGTTCCAGCCGCTGTCCGCCGGCACTGCGTTCCAGCCACTGTCGGCCGGCACGACGTTCCAGCCGCTGTCCACCGGTATGGCGTTCCAGCCACTGTCGGCCGGCACGACGTTCCAGCCGCTGTCCACCGGTATGGCGTTCCAGCCACTGTCCGCCGGGGCGGCCACATCCACGGCGTTCCAGCCGCTGTCCGACTGGACCACCGATCGGGTCTGCCCGGCATCAAGAACCGAGCCGCTCTGAGCACCGAGAACCACTGCGGCGGAGAAGACGGCTGCAAGCACTGAACCAAGCAATCTCGGTCGCATAGTCGGCTTCGTCCTCACTTGATGGAATCCTCTCCCCCGCAGCACAAGACGATGGCTCATTCAGGCATGTCAATGCCACAGGGGCGATGCATCATGTTCCTGCACGTTCAGGACCCTGGGGGGTGGAGAAATGGCAACATACAACTCAAAACCGACACATCCCCACGCTGTCACTGAGTTGTGCGACGACGGAGCACGGCTTTACGCCAACGCGCTGCGCTCCGGACGGATCACGCGTTCCGAGGTGGAACCGGCGCCGTGTCTGCTGGAGTTCGCGCTGCTGCATCCGGATCCGGACGACGCCAACTGGCTGCGACCGGTTCCCCCCTCCGTGGCACTCGCCCAGCGACTGCACCCGCTGGAGCGCGAGATACAGGAACGCCGGCGCCAGACCATCGAACTGACCGAATCCTTCGACCCGTTCATCGCCATCAGCACGCAGAGCCCCCAGGCGAGCCTCCACTCGATCACCGTGCTGGAGGGCTTCGAACGGATCAACACGGCGCTCAACTCGGCCACCGCCGAGTGCCACATCGAGATGCTGACGGTGCAACCGGGCGGCGGCCGCCCCACGGACGCCCTCATGGAGGCCCTGGAGCGCGACCGGCCCCTCGCCGACCGCGGCGTCACCATCCGCACCCTGTACCAGCACACGGCCCGGCACAGCCAGAGCACCCTCGCCTACGTGGACCGCATCTCCGACGGCAAGATCCAGGTCCGCACACTCGAGGAACTGATCGAGCGTCTGATCGTCTTCGACCGCACGGTCGCCTTCATCCCGGCCAGCGAGGACCGGCGCGTGGCCCTGGAACTGCGCCACCCCGGCCTGGTGCGGTATCTCGCCATGGTCTTCGAGCAGTTGTGGCAACGCGCGGTGCCGCTGACCGAGGAGGTGCCCAACGCCGTCGACCCCAACGGCATCACGGGAGTGCAGCGCTCGATCGCCAAGCTCCTCATAGAGGGCCACGTCGACGAGGCGATCGCGCGGCGCCTCGGCATGAACGTCCGCACCTGCCGCGCCCACATAGCCAAGATCGCGGCGGTCCTGGGCAGCGGCAGCCGGGCCCAACTGGGCTACCTCATCGCGCAGTCGGGGATCCTGGAGCAGGGCGACTGAATGGCGTGATCCGGTCGCTGACAACGGGCCCCGGGCAAGGACGCGTGGCCGCCCGCACGGCAGGACGCCCGGCCACCCGCAGAGGGAGAGCCCAAAGAGCCCGTCACCTCCCGCACGGAAAGACGACCGACCGCCCGCGTGGAAGGGCGACGGCCCGGCCGCGGGCGAGGCGGGCGACCGGGCCCCGTGGTGTCCACCGCGGCCGTGGTGCGCGGGCCCTTCCAGCCGTCGCGGCGCCGCCGTGCCGCCGTGGCCGCGTCGCGGGCCCTGACGGCGGTCGTGCAGCCCCACGGGCGGCACGGCGCGGGACTTGACGGCCGCCCCGCCCATGGCCGGCGTGGCGAGGCCCCCCGGTCCCGCGAACGGCGCGGTGCAGGGGCCTCGGCCCCGCGGCGGCACCGCGCGGCCTGGAGACCGCCTCGCCCCACGAGAAGCCGCAGGAGCCCTCGCTCCGACGCGTGAAGCGGGCGAAGCGGCAGAAGCGGGCGCGGCCCGGCCGGCTCAGAGATCGGTCGGGGATTGTGGGGCGCCCGGAGCGGTGACCGGGAGCAGTTCCGGCGCGCGCGGGGGACCGTCCAGGCCCGCCTGGGCGATGCGCACGCCGAGCTGCGTACGGCTCGCCGCGCCCAGGGTCTCCGAGAGGCGGGCGATGTGCGCGCGGCAGGTGCGGACGCTGATGCCCAGGCGTTCGGCGACCACCGCGTCCTGGTGGCCCTCCGCGAGCAGCGCCGCGATGGAGCGCTCCCGGTGGGTGATGCCGTCGATGCCCGTCTCCGGGAGCGGGGAGGTGAGCGGGATCCCCAGCCGCCACAGCCGCTCGAAGACGGTCACCAGGTAGTCGACCACCGCGGGGTGGCGCAGCTCAAGCGCGATGGTGCGGTCGGAATTGGCGGGGATGAAGGCGACCGTGCGGTCGAAGAGGATCAGGCGCTCGGGCACCTCGTCGAGGGTGCGCGCCTCGGCCGCGTCGCCCATCAACTCCATGTAGTTGTGCAGGCCCTGGCCGTGCCGGGCGACATGCGTGTACAGGTCGCGCATGCGCACCCCGCGCCGGCACATCTCCAGCGCCCGGTGCAGGCCCTCGGAGAGTTCGTCCTCGCGGCGGATGCCTCCCGGCTGCACCGTCAGCACCTCGCTGGTGCACCGCTCGGTCGCCTGGTCCATGGCGGCGCGGATGCGCGGCAGTCCGTCCAGCACACGGATCGCGACCCCCTCCACGGGGCCCTGCTCACGGCCGCCGAGCCCGGCGTACCACTCGACCGCCGCCACCGTCGTCCCGACCCGCGCCTGGCTCGCGGTGACCTCCTCGTACACGCCCCGCAGCAGCCGGGTCATCACCTCCTGCGGGGAGGTCGGCACCAGCCACTGCATGTCGTCGGGGTCCGGGTGCAGCAGCGCCAGGTCGAGCAGGCACGGCACCGGCTCGGCGTCGGCACGCGGCACCCGCCCCCGGCGTACGGCCCGGGAGTACACACGGTTCCCGGCCTCACAGAGCCGGTCAGCGCCGTGCGTATGCGCGTCCGTCCCGTGCCCGGCCATCTCCCACCCCTGGCTCCAACTCCTGGCTCCAGCGTCCCTGCGCCACGCAGCTCACCGGCAACGTCCTTGAACGTCCTCGACGTGCGCCGGACGCGCGCCGTCCACGCCGCGCCCCACACGCCTTCGCAGCGCAACTATGCGCGGCCGTGCCCGCCTCCGCAACACGGGTTGACCGCCGCAACGCCCGTAATTCACCTGATACATCCGGGATCCTCCCCACCTCCGGAACTTCCCTTGCATCGAGCGGATGGGGGGCGGGGTCCGCAGGCCCGGACACGACGCCGCCCGCGACGCGGTGCGATCGCGGGCGGCGAGGAATTGCACAAGCGAACAGGAACGGAAACGGGAACAGAAACGGGAACGGAAAGCGGTCATGGAAGGGCGGGCGGGCCGGTGGAGGGAGGACCCGCCCCACGCCCTACTTCAGCCCGATCGCCTGGCAGTCCGACTTGTACTTGGCGGTGCAGATGTCCTTCACGGTGTAGATCTCGTCCTGGAGCACCGTGTCCTCGATGTTCTCCTTGGTCAGGGCGACCACGGGCACGAGCATGGCAGGGATCTGCTTCTGCGTCGGGCTGTCGACCTTGTCCCGCGTCAACGCGTCGAACTCGATCGAGCGGCCCTGGACCTTCGCCACCGCCATCTCCGCGGCGCTGGTCGCCTCCTGCGGGTACGACTTGTACACGCTCATGTACTGGTCGCCCGCAACGATCCGCTGCACCGCGGCGAGCTCCGCGTCCTGGCCGGTCACCGGCGGGACCTTACTGACCCCCGCCTCCTTCAGCGCGTCGATGACGGCGCCGGCGATACCGTCGTTCGCGGAGTAGACCGCGGCGATGTTGTTCAGCCCGACGGCCCGGATCGCCTCCGCCATGTTCGCCTTGGCGACCTCCGGCTTCCAGTCCCTGGTGTCGTACGTCTTGACGATGTTCACCTTGCCCTTGAGTTCGCTGAGCGCACCCTCCTTGAACTGCGCCGCGTTCGGGTCGGTGACCGAGCCGTTCATCATGATGATCTTGCTGTACGGCGCCTTGGCGCCGAGCGCTTCGGCCAGGGAGCGGCCCTGCACCTGGCCGACCAGTTGGTTGTCGAAGGAGATGTACGCGTCGATCGGGCCCTGCGCGAGCCGGTCGTAGGCGATCACCGGGATGCCCGCGTCCTTGGCCTTCTTGATGCCCGGCGCGATGGCCTCGGCGTCCACCGCGTCCACGAGCAGCACGTCCACCTGGTCGTCGATCATCTGGTCGAGCTGCTTGCTCTGCTCGTCCGCGTCCGCGCCCGCGTTGGCGTAGACCACCTTGCCCTGGCCGTGGGTCAGGGCCGTGACCTTCTTCTTGATGATGGGGTAGTCGAACTTCTCGTAGCGCGTGTTCTCCTTCTCGGGCAGAAGGAGACCCACCGTGATGTCGTTGCCCTTCTTCGGCGTCACGGGGGTACTACCCGCGTCGACCCCGTCCATGACGCCGCACGCGGCCAGCGAGAGAGCCGACGCGGACGCGGCCAGGGCCATGGCGGTACGACGCACAGCGGTCCTACGAGGAGTACGAGTGTTCACATCAGGTGCCTTCCGGGCGGAGCGGGGGGGCGGCTTTGAGACCCAGGTGGCTGAAAGCCAACGCGGCGACGGTATACACCGTCAAGAAGTAAGCGTTAACGAGATGGCAACGGCATTGTTGTGGGGGTCAAGTGAAGACAAAGAGCGTCATGTGAGCATGTGCCACCCGCACATCTTCGTGACCTGAAGACAGCGCTTTCCGCGTGCACCGGAACGCGACTCATCGGTCGACGGTCCGTCACGACGGCACACCCGGTGCCTCCCCGGCTTCCCTTCGTTCCGGCCGCACACGGCAAAGGGCCCGGAGGTCGTCCGCCTCCGGGCCCTTGAGATGAGATGCCGTCAGTCCGTCTGCTGCTGCCTCTTCGGCCGCCACACCACCAGCGCGCTGGTCTGCTGGACCTCCTGGTACGGCACCAGATCACGGCGGTACGAGGCGTGCACCGCCGCCTCACGCTGCCGCATCGCCGCGGCGGCGCCGTCCAGCGCGGCCTCCAGCTCCGCGACGCGGGACTGGAGCGCCGCTACCTGGTTCTCCAGTTCGATGATGCGCTTGATGCCGGCCAGGTTGATGCCCTCGTCCTGCGACAACTGCTGTACCTGGCGGAGCAGTTCGATATCACGGGCCGAGTAGCGCCGGCCCCGGCCGGCCGTGCGGTCCGGGGACACGAGGCCGAGGCGGTCGTACTGCCGCAGGGTCTGCGGATGCAGGCCGGAGAGCTGGGCCGCCACCGAAATGACGTAAACCGGGGTTTCCTCGGTCAGTTCGTACGGATTGCGTCGACGGCCGTCCATCTGGTCATGCTCCCTTCGCGGCCTGGAACAGCTCCGCCCGCGGGTCCTCCCCCGCGGTTGCCTCGCGATACGCCTCCAGCGCGTCACGAGCCTTCCCCGAAAGGCCCCTGGGGACACTCACCTCGACCGTCACCAGCAGGTCGCCGCGCGTGCCGTCCTTGCGGACCGCACCCTTGCCGCGCGCGCGCATCGTGCGCCCGTTCGGCGTGCCCGGAGGCAGCTTCAGCGTCACCGGGGGCCCGCCGAGCGTGGGCACCCGGATGTCGGCGCCGAGCGCCGCCTCCGTGAACGTCACCGGCACGGTCACCGTCAGGTTGTCGCCCTTGCGGCCGAACACGGGATGCGTGTCCACGTGGACGACCACGTACAGATCGCCGGCCGGGCCGCCCCGCTCGCCGGGCGCGCCCTTGCCGCGCAGCCTGATGCGCTGGCCGTCCGTGACACCCGCGGGGATGCGGACCTGCATGGTCCGGGACGACTTCGCCCGGCCGCTGCCCTTGCACTCGGGGCACGGGTGCTCCGCGATCAGACCGCGGCCCTTGCAGTCCGGGCAGGGGTCGGTCAGCGAGAAGCCGCCGCCCGAGCCGCGCGCCACCTGCCCGGTGCCGACGCAGGTCGGGCACACGCGCGGTGTGCCGTTCTTGTCGCCGGTGCCCGAACACGCCTTGCACGGCGCCTGCGAGGACATGCGCAGCGGCACGGTCGCGCCGTCCACCGCCTCCATGAAGCTCAGCGTGACCTCGGACTCGATGTCCTGGCCGCGCCGCGGCTGCGTCCGCGTGCCCGCGCCGCCGCCGCCGCGGTTGAACAGGCCCCCGAAGACGTCACCGAGTCCGCCGCCGAAGCTCCCTGAGGCGCTGCCGCCCTGGCCTCCGAAGAGGTCGCCCAGGTCGAAGTTGAACGAGCCGCCGCCCGCCCCGGGGCCGGGGCGGAAGCCGCCGTTGCCGAAGAGGGCGCGGGCCTCGTCGTACTCCTTGCGTTTCTTGGGGTCGCCGAGGACGTCGTTCGCCTCGGAGATCTCCTTGAAGCGCTCCTCGGCCCTGGCGTTGCCCTTGTTGGCGTCCGGGTGGAACTCGCGGGCGAGCTTCCGGTACGCCTTCTTGATCTCGGCCTCGGTGGCGTCCTTGGGGACGCCGAGGACCTTGTAGTAGTCCTTCTCGATGAAGTCCTTGGTGCTCATCCCCGACGTCCCTCCTTCCTCATGCCCGATCGCTGTGCACCGGGACGTACGTCAGCCCTCGTCCGGGCCACCGCTCTCCTTGTCCTCGCCCGCCTCGGCCGCCTCGTCGGCCTTGACCGTCTGAGCCCCCGGCTGCGGCTCCGCCACCGCCACCCGCGCGGGGCGGATGGTGCGCTCGCCGAACCGATACCCGGGCTGGAGAATCGCCACGCACGTCGTCTCTGTGACGTCCGGCGCGTACGAGTGCATCAGCGCCTCGTGGATCGTCGGGTCGAACGGCTCGCCCTCCTTGCCGAACTGCTGCAGCCCCATCTTCGCCGCGACGGTCTCCAGCGATTCGGCGACGGACTTGAAGCCGCCGACGAGTTCGCCGTGGTCCCGCGCGCGGCCGATGTCGTCGAGCACGGGCAGGAGCTCGGTCAGGAGGTTCGCGATGGCGATCTCCTTGACCGCGATCCGGTCGCGCTCGACGCGGCGGCGGTAGTTCTGGAACTCGGCCTGGAGGCGCTGGAGGTCCGCTGTGCGCTCGCTCAGCGCCGTGCGCACCTGGTCCAGCTCCGCCACCAGACCCGCGGTCCGTGCGGTTGCGTCCCCCGCCGGGGCCGCCGCCTCCTCCGGAGAGGGGGAAGCGGCCTGCGGCTCGGCGTCATCAGGGGTGGCGCCGGAGGGGACGTCGGGCTTCTCCTCGAAGCCCGGGGTCTCCTCCGTCACGCGGCACCGTCCTTCCGCTCGTCGTCCACGATCTCGGCGTCGACCACGTCGTCGTCGGCCCGGGCCTCGGAGGCACCCGCGCCGCCGCCGGCCTGGGCGGCCTGGGCGTCGGCGTACATGGCCTGGCCCAGCTTCTGCGAGACGGCCGCGACCTTCTCCGTGGCGGTGCGGATCTCGGCCGTGTCCTCGCCCTTCAGCTTCTCCTTCAGCTCCGCGACGGCGGCCTCGACCTCGGTCTTGATCTCGCCGGGGACCTTGTCCTCGTTGTCCTTGAGGAACTTCTCGGTCTGGTAGACGAGCTGCTCGCCCTGGTTGCGGGTCTCGGCGGCCTCGCGGCGGCGGTGGTCCTCCTCCGCGTACTGCTCGGCCTCCTGCCGCATCCGGTCGACCTCGTCCTTCGGGAGCGAGGAGCCGCCGGTGACGGTCATCTTCTGCTCCTTGCCGGTGCCGAGGTCCTTCGCCGTGACGTGCATGATGCCGTTGGCGTCGATGTCGAAGGACACCTCGATCTGCGGGACACCGCGCGGGGCCGGCGGCAGACCGGTCAGCTCGAACATACCGAGCTTCTTGTTGTACGCCGCGATCTCGCGCTCGCCCTGGTAGACCTGGATCTGCACGGACGGCTGGTTGTCCTCGGCCGTGGTGAAGATCTCCGACCGCTTGGTCGGGATCGTCGTGTTCCGCTCGATCAGCTTGGTCATGATGCCGCCCTTGGTCTCGATACCGAGGGACAGCGGCGTCACGTCGAGCAGCAGGACGTCCTTGACCTCGCCCTTGAGGACACCGGCCTGGAGCGAGGCGCCGATGGCGACGACCTCGTCCGGGTTGACGCCCTTGTTGGCCTCCTTGCCGCCGGTCAGCTCCCTGACGAGCTCGGCGACCGCGGGCATACGGGTCGAGCCGCCCACGAGGACGACGTGGTCGATCTCGTTGATGGAGATGCCGGCGTCCTTGATGACGTTGTGGAACGGCGTCTTGCAGCGCTCCAGGAGGTCGGCCGTCAGCTGCTGGAACTGCGCCCGGGTGAGCTTCTCGTCCAGGTGCAGCGGGCCCTCGGCGGACGCCGTGATGTAGGGCAGGTTGATCGAGGTCTCGGTGGAGGAGGACAGCTCGATCTTGGCCTTCTCGGCGGCCTCACGGAGGCGCTGGAGGGCCATCTTGTCCTTGCCGAGGTCCACCCCGTGGCCGGCGGCGAACTGCTTGACCAGGTAGTCGACGACGCGCTGGTCCCAGTCGTCACCACCGAGGTGGTTGTCACCGTTGGTGGCCTTCACCTCGACGACGCCGTCGCCGATCTCCAGGAGGGACACGTCGAAGGTGCCGCCACCGAGGTCGAAGACGAGGATGGTCTGGTCGTCCTTGTCGAGGCCGTAGGCCAGGGCGGCCGCGGTCGGCTCGTTGACGATGCGGAGCACGTTCAGACCGGCGATCTCGCCGGCCTCCTTCGTGGCCTGCCGCTCCGAGTCGTTGAAGTACGCGGGGACGGTGATGACGGCGTCGGTCACCTTCTCACCGAGGTACGCCTCCGCGTCCCGCTTCAGCTTCTGCAGGATGAAGGCGGAGATCTGCTGCGGGTTGAAGTCCTTCCCGTCCAGCTGGATCTTCCAGTCGGTGCCCATGTGGCGCTTCACGGACCGGATGGTCCGGTCCACGTTGGTGACCGCCTGGCGCTTGGCCACCTCACCGACCAGCACCTCGCCGTTCTTGGCGAAGGCGACGACGGACGGCGTGGTCCTGGCGCCCTCGGCGTTGGTGATGACGGTGGGCTCGCCGCCCTCCAGAACGCTGACGACGGAGTTAGTCGTGCCCAGGTCGATGCCGACCGCACGTGCCATTTCGATTCCTCCAGCTGACTTGAGTGGAACAGGCTCAAGGATGCCTGAGGGATCGGGTCGGCGTCAACAGAGCTGAGTCACAGGGACTCAACTTTGGTTCGGTGGCTCAGGGCAACCGAGGGGCGACGGTGCGTGGGCCCGGCCGCCGTCCAGCAGGCGGGCCAGCCCCCTCACCGCCTCGTCGATCTCCAGGGCGCACCCGTGCAGTACCTCGCGGGGCATGCCCCAGGGATCGGCGATGTCGTCCTCCTCCGGGGTGACGGGGGCGGCCGTGCCGCGGCGGGCCGCTGCGGCCGCCACCACCGCCTTCAGACGGTCCACCGTGTTCGAACGGTCCACCGTGTGCAAACGGTCCGGGCCGCCCGGACCTTCCCCGTGGGGCGTCCCGACGTCCCCTCCGCCTCCGGCGCCGAGACGCACGAACTCCTTCAGGGTGAAACAGCGCCGCAACGCGACCGGCGCCAGGCGCACGGCCGCCTCCCGGTGCTCGCGGGCGAGCCCGAGCACCAGAGCCGCTCCCGCCACGAGCTCCGCGGTGAGCCGGCGGGACGCGAAGCCGGAGGCGTCGCCGCCCAGCTCCTCCAGCACCGACTTGGTGGAGGGTTCCATGCTGGGCCAGGACCACGCCTCCGTACCTGCGCTCTCCGGCCGTACGCCCGAGCCGGGCGGCATCCTCACGGCCAGCAACCGCTCGGCGAGCGCCGAGCGGTACACGTTGCCGGTGCAGACGAACAGGACCCGGGTCATCTCCCTCCCGCGCGACGAGGCCCCCCGGGTGCGGCTGCCTCCTTCCGGGGAGCGGCCGTCCGAGGAGCGGGCAGCTCGCCGTATCCGCCGTAGGCCCCATAGGCGCCGTGACGGGCGCCCTTGGGAATCGGAGCCATGCTGAAGACAGTGCCGAGGGTGCGGACGCCCACGCGCTCCAGCGACTCCGTGGCGTGACGCACTTGGTCCCGACTGGTTTTCGCCGCGCGGACGACGAGCAGCGCACCCTGGGTGAGCGGTGCAAGCCCGACGGTGTCGGCGACCGGCAGCAGGGGGGCACTGTCGACAATGACGACCTCATGGGTGCCCGCCAACTCACGCAGCACCTCTTCCATGCGTGCCGACGCGAGCAGTTCCGTGGGGTTCGGCGGTACGGCACCGCTGGTGAGCACGGAGAGCCGGCCCCCGGCCTGCTGCATCACGTCCCGGATACCGGCCTGGCCGATGAGCACCGTGGTGAGCCCGGCGTCCTGGACGAGGCCGAAGGTCGAGGCCACACACGGACGGCGCAGGTCGGCGTCCACCAGACAGGTGGAGATGCCCGCCTCGGCGAGTGAGAGGGCGAGGTTCGCCGCGGTGTTCGTCTTGCCCTCACCGGGCATCGAACTCGTGACCAAGATGATCCGGGGCCGGTCGTCGACCTGCGAGAACTGCAGGTTGGTGCGCAGTTTGCGGAATGCCTCGGCGCGCTTGGAGTGCTCTGCGCTGACGAGTGGATGCCTGGGGGCGTTCTTGTCGTACGGAATGGTGCCGAGGCCGGGCAGGTCGGTGAGTTCGACCAGTGCCTCGCTCGTCTTGAGGGTCGTGTCGAGGGTCTCGCGCAACACGACGATCCCAGCGCCGAGCAGCAGGCCGCCGAGCACTCCCGCAGCCAGGTTCAGCAGGGGGCGGGGGGAGACCGGGGCCACAGGGGCGACGGCTTCCTGGGTGATGCCCAGAGACACGGGGGAGACAGGCGGGGCGTCGCCCGCGCGCTTCTTGCCGGCTCGGACCGGGCCGGGTACACGCCTGGGCGCTTCAAGCCGCTCCACGACAGCGCTGAACCGCCCCGCCACGGCGTTGGCGATCCGGGCGGCCCGCTCGGGTTCGGTGTCCCGCACGGTGATGTTGATGAGCACGGTGTTGAGCGGTGCCTCGGCGGTGATCTGGGACGCGAGCTGTTCCGGCGTGATGTGCAGCCGCAGCTCCTTCACCACGGGCTGGGTCACCTGACGGGTCGTGACGATCTCGGCGTACGACTGCACGCGCGCCTGCGAGAAGCTCTGCCCCTGGTTCAACTGGGCGGTGTCCTCGCCGGTGCGGGTGGCGACGAAGAGCTGAGTCCCGGCCTCGTAGACGGGGGTGCTCAAGCCCGTCATGGCAAGCGCCGCCCCGATCGCCAGAACCAGACAGACCACGACGGTCGGCCAGCGTCTGGCAAGAGCCTTCAGGAATCCGTGGAGATCCAAGCTGCACCCCTCATAGAACCGAGGGAACCACCCGAAATAGGCTGTTCTGTTCCCTGTGCGTGCAGCCGAAGATTAGGGACTCGCGCGCTCCAACCGGGGGAGCCACCCCATGTCGTCCCGCCGAACGACCCTGGACGCACATCACCCCCTCACTCCGCCGGGCCCACGAGGCGAGTCATCGAGAGGCGGCCTCTACCCCATCCGGTGCCTTCTGGGCGGCACCCCGCACCCGTTGTCCGTATGTCCCATTTATTCCATGTATCTAGATCTTGATACGGCTGACGCTGCGCAGCCTGACCCGTACAGAAGTCGAGGAGAGTGACCGAAGATGACGACATCGCCGAGATGGCGGGTTGCGCTGGCATCGGCAGCATCGGCTGCCGCGCTGGTCGCCACACCACTGGCAGGGGCGTCGACCGCCTATGCACAGTACGGAACGCCGCCCCCGACCCTGAGAGTGGACCCCACGACGGTGACCGCCGGTGGCACCGTGACCATCTATGCGGAGAACTTCCCCGCCAGCACGGTGCTCACTGAAGAGCTGCACTCGGATGACGGTCGCACCGGGAACCGCGGGAACAACGGGAGCCGGGGGGGCGACAGGCGCAGCGGGGGCAGTGGACGCAGTGTGCGCGGCGGACACAACGGCCACGACGACGGCCACGGCGGGCACAACGGGCACAACGGGGGCGATGAGGCCGACGGGGGCGACGGGGGCTTCCTGGGCAGGGTCACGACGGACGCGACGGGAGCCGCCACCGACACGGTGACGATCCCGGTTTGCACCTCCCCCGGGTATCACTTCCTCGAACTGGAAGACAACCGCTCCCACCTGGAGGCATGGGCGCGCATCAGGGTGCTGGCCGCCGCCGGCGGGGGAGACAGCCGCTGCCGCGGTGACGACGGACGCGGTGACGACGACCGGCGCGACGAGGGACGCGACCAGGGCAGGGACAGGGACAGGGACAGGGACGAGTCCATGGGCAGCGAGGAGTCCTCGGGCCGCCCCGGCGCGGCCGGTGCGCCGGGCCGGCGGCAGAACGCCCTCGCGGCCACGGGCAGTGAGAAGGCCATGGCGCTGGGCGGCGCCGCTGCCGCACTGGTCGTCCTGGGCGGCGGCACGATGATGGCCGTGCGCCGGCGCCGCAGTTCATGACGGAGCGCACCATCGGCAAAGCGGTACCACGGCGTCCCGGCCCCCGCCGGGACGCCGTCGGCGTACCCGGGCCCGGCCGCTCAGGCGACCGTTCACCGGGCCGGCGTCGCGCCCTGAGGATCGCCCTGCTGGCCGCCGCGGCGCTTCCGCTGGCCGGCGCGGCATGGATCGGGGTCACCGGCCTGCTCGCCCGTTCGGAACTGACGGCCGCCCAGCGGGACCTCGACGCGCTGCGGCAGTCGGTCGCGCCCGCACCGGCGCCCGGCCCCGCCGGCGGTGCAGCAACGTCGGCGGCCGCCCAGGACCGTGTACGGGCCGTGCGTTCCGCGGCCGCCCACGCCGCCCGGGCGCATGACCTCACCACCGGCCCGGCCTGGTACCCGGCCGCCCTCCTGCCCTTCGTGGGGGAGCCGGTCAGAACCGTGCGGGGCGCCGCGTACGCGGCGGACAGGCTGGCCGGCGGCGTGCTGTCCCCCCTGGCGCAGGTCCTGCCGGCTCCCACGTCAGGCAACCGCGGCGACGGGATGTCCAGGGCCCTCGCGGCGTTGCAGGAGCACGCACCGGACGTCGTCCGGGCCGCACAGGTCGCGGCCGAGGTGAGGACCGACGTGGACGGGCTCCCGCGATCCACGTGGCTGCCGGCAGCGGACCGGGCCCGGTCCGAGCTCGCGCGGCAGGTCGACCGTCTCGTCCCGGTGATGAGCGACGCCTCTCTCGCGGCCCGCGTCCTGCCGTCCATGCTCGGCGCGCACGGGGAGCGGCGGTATTTCATGACGTTCCAGAACACCGCCGAGGCGCGCGGCACCGGTGGCCTGCCGGGCGCCTTCGCCGTGCTGCGGGCCGACCGGGGCCGTCTGTCCTTCGAGCGGTTCGGCAACAACACCGAGATGGCCTCGGTCAAGGCGGACGTCGACCTGGGAGCCGACTTCACGGCCCGTTACGGGGGCTACAACCCGACCGGCACGTGGAACAACTCCAACCTGAGCCCCCACTTCCCCTACGCGGCCCGCATCTGGGCCTCGGCCTGGCGCCGGCACACCGGCCAGCATGTGGACGGCGCCCTCGCCGTCGATCCCGCCACGCTGAGCCGCTTCCTGCGCGTCACCGGCCCGGCGCGCATGCCGGGGGGCGTCGAGCTCACCGCCGACAACGTCGTCGACCTCACCGAACGAGCCAGCTACGCGATGTACGACAACACCATCGAGCGCAAGGCGTTCTTCGTCAGGGCGGCCCGCGCGGCCGCCGGGCGGCTGATGTCGGCGGCCGGCGACTCCCGCCTGCTGCCCGCGCTGCTCGTCGCCGTACACGACGCCCAGCGGGACGGACGGCTGAAGGTGTGGAGCGCCCACGAGAGGGAACAGCGGCTCCTTGAGACCCGCTCCCTCTCAGGCACCCTCCCGGACACTCCCGGCCCCTTCGCGGGGGTGGTGGTGAACAACGCGGCGGGCTCCAAGCTGGACTACTACCTCGACCGCAGCCTGGTCTGGGAGGCGAAGGGCTGCTCGCGCGGCGACCGCGCGGTCACCGCGACGGTCACCCTGACCAACCGGGCCCCCAAGTCGGGGCTGCCCGGCTACGTCACGCTGCGGGTCGACTCCCCGCGTCACCCCACCCGGCCGGGTGACAACCGGCTCATGGTGTCGTACTACGCCGGGGTCGGGGCCAGTCTCACGAGCGCCACTCTCGACGGACGCCGGGTACCGCTGGCCTCCGGCGTCGAACGCGGCCACTCCGTGTTCTGGCTGAACGTCGAGCTGCCCGCCCGCTCCAGCCGCACCCTGGTGCTGCACCTGAGGGAGCCGCACGCCGACCGCGCTCCCGTCGTCCTGCAGCAGCCCCTGGTGACGCCTCTGCGGAGCACGCTGAAGCCGGGAGGCGCCTGCCATGTCTGAGCGCGGGCGCCGCGCGGGCGCCGCCGTGCTCACCGGCGCGCTTCTGCTCGTGTCGTGCATCGCCGGGAACCCGGCTCGGGACCGCCCCGCCTCCGACGACGAGGCCGGGAGGCGCTCCGCGGGGAGCCGGCGGGCCGCAGGGGATTCGCATGCCGCAGGGGGCGGGCGGGCCACCCCGCCCCCGGTCGAGCACCTGCGGGTCAAGGTCCTCGAAACCCTTCCCCACGACCCGCAGGCGTTCACCCAGGGCCTGGAGATGGCCGACGACAGGCTCTACGAAGGCACCGGCATCCCCGGCCGGTCCTCACTACGGGCGGGACCCCCCGGCAAGCGGCCCACGGTCCGCACGGCGCTGCCGAAGCCCTTCTTCGGCGAGGGGATCACCGTGCTCGGCCGCACCCTGTGGCAGCTGACCTGGCAGAACCACATCGCCATCGAGCGCGACGCCGGGACGCTCGCGGAGCTCCGACGTGTCGCGTACCCGGACGACGGCTGGGGTGTGTGCCTGCAGCGGGCACGGCACCGCCTGGTGACCAGTGACGGCTCGTCGCGGCTGATCTTCCGTGACCCGCGCACGCTGGCGAAGACAGGCCAGGTCACCGTGACCGAGGAGGGCCGGCCGGTGACGGAGCTGAACGAGCTGGAGTGCGTCGGCGGCGCCGTCTTCGCCAATGTGCTCTTCACCGACCGCCTCGTGCGCATCGACCCGGCCACCGGCCGGGTGACGGCGAGCATCGACGCCTCCGGGCTGCTGCGCGAGGACGAACTCGTCCAGGGGGCCACCCTGAACGGTATCGCGGCAGTCCCCGGCACCGATCAGTTCCTGATCACCGGGAAGTTCTGGCCGAAGATGTTCCGTGTGGTGTTCGTCCCGGCGGGGAGGGCCGGCGGCTCCGGAGTCTGAACCGGGGGAGGGGCTCCGACAGCGACGCAGATCACCGCCTGCGCCACTACAGTGCGGCGGCATAAGTGGGTAGTCTCAAACGGACTGCATAAGTTACCGCTTAGTAATCACGTCCTCGGAGTACACAGGAAGTACGCCGCAGGAACCCCTCGCAGGCCCGAGGAGCCCCCAAATGCAACTCGCCGCGATCATCGTGTCGCTGGTCCTGACCGTGGTCGGCGTCGCCCTGCTCGCACGCGCCGTCGGCCAGTTCGTCCGGTATTTCAAGCTGGGCCAGCCCGTGCCCGCCGGCAGCCGGACCGACAACCCCTACCAGCGCAGCGTGACGCTGGTCAGGGAGTTCCTCGGCCACACGCGGATGAACCGGTGGGGCATCGTGGGCATCGCCCACTGGTTCGTGGCCATCGGCTTCCTGACCCTGCCGCCGACGATCATCAACGCCTACGGCCAGCTCTTCCAGGCCGACTGGACGCTGCCGGTCCTCGGCGGTTTCCTGCCGTACGAGCTGTACATCGAGTTCATCGGCACGATGACCACCCTCGGCATCGTCACGCTGATGGTGATCCGCCTGCTGAGCCTGCCGTCACGGCCCGGCCGCAAGTCCCGGTTCGCGGGCTCGAAGATGGGCCAGGCGTACTTCGTCGAGTACGTGATCTTCACCATCGGTCTGGCGATCATGGCCCTGCGCGCGCTCGAGGGCGCGCTGCACCACGTGGACCACTACGAGGCCGCGTACTTCGCCTCGTATCCGCTGATCCTGGCCCTCAAGGGCCTCAGCCTGACCACGCTGCAGAACCTCACGTACTTCTTCGCCATGATCAAGCTGGGCACCACCATGGTCTGGATGATCACGGTGAGCCTGAACACCAACATGGGTGTGGCCTGGCACCGCTTCCTCGCCTTCCCGAACATCTGGTTCAAGCGCAACGCGACCGGCGGGACGGCCCTCGGCGCGCTGCAGCCGATGACGTCGGGCGGCGAGCCGATCAACTTCGAGGACCCGGGCGAGGACGACGTCTTCGGCGTCTCCCAGGTCGAGCAGTTCTCCTGGAAGGGTCTGCTGGACTTCTCCACCTGCACCGAGTGCGGCCGCTGCCAGTCGCAGTGCCCGGCCTGGAACACCGGCAAGCCCCTGTCGCCCAAGCTGCTGATCATGTCGCTGCGGGACCACGCGCACGCCAAGGCGCCGTACCTGCTGGCCGGCGGCGGCAAGACGACGGAGGGCGAGGAGAAGGCGTCCGAGGAGCAGCTCGCCGGTGTGCCGGCCGCGGCTCTCGCGGAGGCCGAGCGGCCGCTGATCGGCACCGTCGAGGAGAACGGCGTCATCGACCCGGACGTCCTGTGGTCCTGCACCACCTGCGGCGCCTGCGTCGAGCAGTGCCCGGTCGACATCGAGCACGTCGACCACATCGTCGACATGCGCCGCTACCAGGTCATGATCGAGTCCGCGTTCCCCTCCGAGGCGGGCACGATGCTCAAGAACCTGGAGAAGAAGGGCAACCCCTGGGGCCTGGCCAAGAAGCAGCGCCTGGAGTGGACCAAGGAGGTCGACTTCGAGGTCCCGGTCGTCGGCAAGGATGTCGAGGACCTCACCGAGGTCGACTACCTGTACTGGGTCGGCTGCGCCGGCGCCCTGGAGGACCGGGCCAAGAAGACCACGAAGGCGTTCGCCGAACTCCTCCACATCGCGGGCGTCAAGTTCGCGATCATGGGCGGCGACGAGAAGTGCACCGGCGACTCGGCCCGCCGCCTGGGCAACGAGCCCCTGTTCCAGGAGCTCGGCATGGAGAACGTGGCCGCGCTGAACATGGCCTTCGGCGAGGACGACGACGACCCGTCGACGAAGAAACCGAAGTCGGCGAAGAAGATCGTCGCCACCTGCCCGCACTGCCTCAACACCCTCGGCAACGAGTACCCGCAGCTCGGCGGCGACTACGAGGTCATCCACCACACCCAGCTGCTGCAGCACCTGGTCGACGAGGGCAAGCTGGTCCCGGTCACCCCGGTCGAGGGCATCATCACCTACCACGACCCCTGCTACCTGGGCCGCCACAACAAGATCTACACGCCCCCGCGCGAGATCATCGGCAAGGTCCCGGGCCTGCGCAACGAGGAGATGCACCGCCACAAGGAGCGCGGCTTCTGCTGCGGCGCCGGCGGCGCCCGCATGTGGATGGAGGAGCGGATCGGCAAGCGCATCAACAACGAGCGCGTCGACGAGGCACTCTCCCTCAACCCCGACATCGTCTCCACCGCCTGCCCGTTCTGCCTCGTCATGCTGACCGACTCGGTCAACGGCAAGAAGAACGACGGCCAGGCGAAGGAATCCATCCAGGTCGTGGATGTCGCCCAGTTGCTCCTCGACTCCGTGAAGACGCCGGGCGACCCGGCGGGCTCGGAGGAGCCCGAGGACGCGCCGGAGCCGGAGCCGGTGAAGTAGTCGCTGCGCACAGACGGGTGAAGGCCGGTACCGCTCAAGCGGTACCGGCCTTCGCGTTGTCCGACCGTGCTGAGACGGTCAGCGCCGCAGGGCGCCGGATCCGAGGTTCTCGACGTACCAGGCGTACGTCTGGGCGAGTCCCTCACGCAGTCCGATGCGAGGCGCCCAGCCCAGCGCGGTGAGCCGGGAGACATCGAGGAGTTTGCGTGGAGTGCCGTCCGGCTGGCTCGGGTCCCATTCGACACGTCCCTGATACCCGACGACCTCCGCGACCAGTTCCGCCAGTTCCCGGATGGTCAGGTCCGTGCCGGTGCCGATGTTGACCGGCTCGTCCGCGTCGTAGTGTTCCAGCACGTGCAGGCACGCCCGAGCCAGGTCGTCCACGTGCAGGAACTCCCTGCGAGGCGTGCCACTGCCCCAGTTCACGACGCGCCTGGCCCCCGACTCCTTCGCCTCGTGGAACCGCCGGACCAAGGACGGCAGCACATGGGAGTGTTCGGGATGGAAGTTGTCGCCGGTCCCGTACAGATTGGTCGGCATGGCGGAGATCCACGGCAGACCGTACTGCCGCCGTGCCGCCTGCACGTGCATAATTCCTGCGATCTTGGCGATGGCGTAGGCGTCGTTGGTCGGTTCGAGCGGACCCGTCAGCAACGCCTCCTCCCGGATGGGCTGCTCGGCGAACTTGGGATAGATGCAACTGGAGCCGAGAAACAGCAGCCGCTCCACTCGATGCTCCAACGCAGCGTCCAGCACGTTGACCTGGATGCGCAGGTTGTCGGAGAGGAACTCGACCGGCCGGGTAGCGTTCGCCCTGATCCCGCCCACCCGCGCGGCCGCGAGCACGACCGCGTCGGGCCGCTCGGCGGCGAACCAGTCGAAAACGGCCCGGCGCTCCCGAAGGTCCAACTCCGCCGATCCGGGCCCGACCACATCGGTGAACCCCTCCCGGACCAGTTCCCTCCACACCGCCGAACCGACGAGACCACGGCTTCCGGCCACGAACACTCGGGCCGAACGGTCGAGGGGGTGGTGGGCCTTCGTGTCCGCCGCCGCACCAAAGGCCCTCGGTGCTACAGCGGTCAGAGGTGTGACATCACCGCCTGTGTTCGTAGGGATGGCCATGGGCGTCGCTACCCTCCTTGACTGACGTTACGTCGGGCCGTCTTACGGTGGAGTCACCATTGCGGTTGAGAAGATCTGGTTTCCGGGACTTGTTCCGCCGCGGAGGCCGGATGGACGCCGTCGCGGAAGAACACGGCATCGCACTGCAGCATTTGGCCCGTTCGTGGATCGGTGAACCCGGGCATCAGGCCCATCAGCGTCAGGCCGTATCGGCGCTGCACGAGGTCGAGCGCTCGAGAGAACTGCAGTCCGCCCTCGTACAGAGGGACACACGAGAGTTCCATCTGCATTCCCGTGCACTCCTTGACGCAGTCACCGGCTCCACGCAGGACCGCCTCTTCGTAGCCCTGGACATCGAGTTTGAGAAAGACCCGTTCTTCCGGTCGCGTCAACTGCGGCCATAATGCGTCGAGTCGACGCTGTGTCACCTCCTGCCGGTCCACGTAACCGGATTCCGGACACGCCTCACGATGCCTCGGCAGCATGGGAAGGACGGAACTGCTCGCCTCGTCGTTTCCTGCCACGTTGACGGTGACGGTGGCGTCCTCGTCGCCGATCGCGTACGGGAACGCCGTCCACAGCCCGTCGGCGGCCGACCGACGGCGCAGGTCCTCAAAAGGCCCGCTCAGCGGTTCGAAGGAAGTAATCCGTCCCCGGTATCCGAATCGCCGCAACATCGCACCGTACTGCCCACGGTTCGCCCCGACATCGACGACCGCACCAACGCGGTAGCGGGACAGCAATTGCACAAGGCGGTATTCGAGAGCGCATTCGGGAAACCGCCTCACGTCAATGCCGAAGTGCTGGGCCACCGTACGAAATCGGTGAAGAGTAGTCACCCGCCCATTGTGCCCGTATCACCCGTGATTCACGGACATATGGGGCAGACAGAAAGCCGCGTCCGTTCGCTGGTCCTTACGGGTGAATCGGGGCCGTCCTTCCCGGACACCCCCGACAGCGCCTGTTGGCCTCACATCACGTGCCCTACGTTGCTGCCACGACGCTACGAGACACAGTGCGGTGCGGGGCCACACTGACGTGCCCACCACCGTTTTCGGCCGGCACTGTTCCTGACGGAACGACCTGTGCAGCCCGGATCCACGCGCATTCGCCGGTCTGCCCAGAGCCCTGAGGAGTGGTGATGAGTCCACCAGTGGTGTTGCACCTCAGCAACGAGCCGAAGCTCACCCCGTGCAGCGGCTTCGTCGGCGCCTTCCGAAGGCTGCAGGCGGACGGCCGTCTGAGGCACACGGCAACCGCTCCGCGGGCCGACATGGCCCGCGGTGGGCGTGAAGCGGTGTTCACCGCCGTGAAGCGCGCGATCGCCGACGCGGTCCCCGACGTGGTGCTGGTCCAGTGTCCACAGGGCTACCCGTTCGGGCACGACGACGTCGACCGGCTCCTGCGTCTGCTGGGCGGGCCCCGCGTCGTCTGCTGGGAGGGAGACGCGTGGGGCGGCAACAAGCGCCTGCCGCAGTCCACCCTGGCATGGCTGCACCGGGCCGACGCGGTGTTCACCGTCGCCGGCGGCGCCCAACTGACCATGCTGCGTGCCGCCGCGCGCGGAACGGTCCACTACGTGCCGAACACCTTTCCGCTGGACCTCTTCCCCGAACAGGACCGTCCGGCGCCACCCGGCGACGGGGCCCATTTCGACGTCGTGACCATCGGCAACAACATGGTGAGGGCCGGCCTCGTACAACGCGTGCCGGGTGCCTGGGACCGAACGCGTCTGGTGCGCGGACTGCGGCGCCTCGGCTGCCGCCTGGGCGTGTTCGGGGCGGGATGGCGCGGGCCTCACGCCTGTGGCCCCCTTCCCTTCAAGGACCAGCTGGCAGTGGTGCAAGACGCCCGGCTCAGTGTGGGATGGAATCACTACGGGCACTACCCGGGAAGCTTCTCCAACCGATTGCCCATCTGCGCGGCGGCCGGCCGCGTCCACGTGGGGCAGGGAGGTTCCGGCCGGGAGTGGCTTCCCGGGCCGCAGGACGGGCTGCACCTCGTACTGACACCGGCGGAGGCGGTGGCGCGGGTGCGTGACCTGCTGACCGTCAAACAAGAAGAGCTGGACCAGGCCGGGCAAAGGCTACGGCACTGGATCCACACGCGGCTGACCGACGTGCAGTCGCTGCAGTTCATGCTCGGCGGCTTCGCCCCCATGCCGCGTCCACCGGACGACCCGTGGCTGAAGATCGCGGCGTGGGAGAGCGGCGCAGAGTGAGGTCGCGCCGTCTCCCCACGTGGACCTCGGTGAAGGCGCCGTACACCGAGGCGGACAATGGCAGACGCTCCAAGAACCACCCCGTCGTCACCGCAACTCTGTGGAACTACTGCTCAGCAGCCGTGGCCACGATTCTCCAGCTCGGCTACACGGCATATACGGGGCGTACCGTCAGCGTATCCGCCTTCGGCGCCTTCGCCTCCGCCCAGTCCATCATTCAGCTCCTGGGGTACTTCGCCAACGCGGGGCTGGGAACAGCCGTGCTCCGTGCACGTGAGCCCTCCCAGGAACTGCTGGCGGCAGCGCTGAAGCTCGGGGCCGTCAGCGGCCCCCTGTGCTGCGTCCTGATCCAGGCGACGGCCACGATGTGGGCCGACCTGTGGAACGCGCCGCAGGCCACACCGATGCTGCGGGTGCTCGGCTGCCAGTTTTTGATCCTTCCCTTCGCGGCGATCGCGACGGCCTGGCTGGGACGCCTCATGGCCCAACGCACCGTCGCGGTGATCGAGATGGCCTCACAGTCCACGGGGCTGCTGGCCAGCACAGTGCTGCTGACGTCCGGCTGGAATCCGGTGGGGCTCGCCGCCGCCCCCGTCGTCTCTCAGCTGTGTGCGGCTGCCCTGGCGTTTCCGCGACTGCTGCTCCTGCTGCGGGCATTGCGACCGCCTGGCCGTCCCCACCGGCGGGTGAGGCTCTGGAAGCTCGCGAGGACAACGGGTTTCCTCGCCGGCCACTCACTCGTTCAGTACGCCACCAACACCCTGCCCCTGTGGACGGCGAGCGCGACACTCGGCCTGACCGCGGTCGGCAACTACTCCCGAGCCGTGATGTTCACCGGGATTCCGCTGGCTCTCCTGGCGAGTGGGCTGTCCCGGGTCACGACGCCAAGCCTCTCCCGAGTGCTGGCGCGTGTTCAGAGTGACGGGCAAGCCCTGATCCCAAGGATCCCCGGCCGGCAAGTGGACGACCGTGTCGATCCTTCCTTCACCCGTGCGGTCACGGATGTCCTTCTCGCTGCCTCTGCCCTGTCGTTCCTGCCTTTCGCGTTCCTGGCCGGAATCGGGCCAAAGATGCTCCGCCTGCTCCTGGGCCCCGGGTGGGCGGACGCCGCAAGCCTGGTGCCATGGCTGTGCCTGGCGTCCAGCGCGGCGATGATGTACTCGACCGCGCTGTCCGTGGACACCGTGCGCGGAGCGTTCCGCCAGATGGTTCGCGCGCAGGTCGTGACCGCCACCGCGATCGGCGGGACGGCCATCGCCGCGGCTGCCACCGGCAGCATTCACCTGTTGGCTCTCGCCGCCGGCGCGGGGCCGTTGTGCGGCCACGCCGTCCAGATGCGCACGTGGCGCACCGACAGCCTGCTCGAATCCCGCAGGCTGTGGGACGGCTACCGGGTGCACGCCGCCCTCGCGCTCCTCCTCTACGCTGCCGGCGCGTCCATCGCCTGGTTGGCCGACGGCCGTCTTCTGCGGGCGGTCCCGGTGCTGCTGTGCACGGTGTGCGCCCTTGGCGTGTGCTGGCGGTTGCGCAGCCGCCAGCCCCTGTACCGCATCGCAACGGCTCGTGGTCTGCTGTCGCCTCAGTGATGGATGGAGTCGCCGAGAAGCAACTTTGTTGGCTGACGGGGCTTGGGGCGGCGGCTGTCGGAGGAGGCGCCGCCGCGGAGACCCGCGTCGAGGACACAAACGTCACGTACACGTCGGCGCTGCTCTTGCCACTCTCCGATGGGAGGCGCCGGATCCCGCCGGCACCCACGCCGTGCGCGGTTCCACGACCGCAGGACGGGGCAACGGCCCTGGAACGTCGGCCGACCTCTTGCCGGTGCCCCGGTCGGCCGTCCTGAACCGGATCTGCCACAGGCACAGTCCCAGGAGCAGCCCCTGCTCGGGAGACGCGGAGTAGGCCGCACAGAACACGAGCTGGGAGACGATCAGCAAGCGCAGCAAAAGGCCGCCCGGTCCGTCGCGGGGAAGCCGCCACCAGACCTGGGTGTACACGGCCACCAGCAGGAGCAGGCCCACCAGACCGAGGCGCAGAGCCACGTGGACGTAGTAGTCGTGCGGGGACACCGTGATGAGGCCCCCTTCGACGATGCGCACGTACCCGGAACCGAACGGTGACCCGACGACCCAGTCCACCCATGGCCTCGGCGCACTCAGCAGTTCCTGCCAGCCGAGAATCCGCCACACGAACGTACTGTGCGAGTCCTGCGCGTCCGCCAAGGATGCGGCGACCTTGCCGCCGACCGATCCGAAGACGCCCAGGCCGTAGCAGACCGCGGTCAGGCAGCCGACGAGTACCCCAGCGACGGCGGTGGCGACGCGCTGTCCCGTGGGAGAGGGACGGAGCGCCCAGTACACGACCACCACCACGGCCGCCACCACCCAAACCGTCCGGTGCTGCAGCAGGATGACGCAGACGAACAGCAGAACGGCCAGTGTGGACCTGATCAGGCGATGACGCCTCGTACCGGATCTGCCGCCACCTGCCCTGCCGGGCACCCGTGGGTCCGATGCAGGCGGACACAGCAGCAGTACCGCGCCCTGCACCAACATGAGCGCCGCGTTCGCGGGCACAGGCCTGGCATCGGTGACCGCGCCGACCGCCGCAGTCGGGGACCCCACCGCTTGCAGCCCCGCGTCGGCCCATCCGGCCAGGCTCAAGACCACGTAGACGGCTGCGGCCGCCAGCCACGCCCTGCCGATGACTCTGCCCATGGCCGCGCTCAGGGGAGCCGTGGCGACGTACAGCGTGAAGGCGAAGACCTGGAAGAAGTAGACGCGGGAGTCGTTGGCGGCCGTCTGGAATCCGCCGACGCCGATGCCCCGGACGATCGACCATACGGTCAGGGCCATCATTCCCAGGATGAGCAGCACCCCCGCTCGGGCCGGCACGCGGTGGAGCAGCAGACGGGACAAGGCCACCAGGCACGCGCAGGCGCTCAGGAAGTCGGCGGGGTAGGCGTGGAGGCCGACGTCGAGCGCGGGAAGACGCCCGTGCGCCACGACGATCCACACCTGTGAGGCCAGGAGCAACCCGACGCCGACCGAGTAATGCCGTGCGAAGATCCACAGCAGAGCGATGGCCAGCGTCAGTGCTGCGAAAAGGCTGGGGGCCGTGTCGACGGCGACGGCAAGGTGGTGCACTGTGGGGCCTGCCCTAGAATCGACTGAACAGTACGAAGAGGCGGCCTCGTCATCCCGTCGCCGGCGAAAGTGCCGTCGCGGCCGTCGTGTCCACCGGACCGGCGGGGCGCGGCAGGCCGGCGAGTTCGGCGTCGACCATGAGGCGGGCGAGTTCGGGGGCGTGGATGGTGGGCTGCCAGCCGAGGACCCGCCGGGCCTTGGAGGCGTCCCCGACGAGGTGGTCGACTTCGGAGGGGCGCAGGTAGCGCTCGTCGAAGCGGACGTGGTCACGCCAGTCCA
>NZ_JBHUDX010000052.1:0-33995 GCF_042678285.1 Streptomyces caeni | reverse complement strand
AACCCTTCACGGTCCACACCCGCTGGATCGAAACCGAGTTCGTCAACAACATCCCGGCGTTCACCGCCTCCTGGACCGAAGAAGCCGAGGCCGAGGCCCGCGAGACGGTCGTGGTCGAGGTCGGCGGCAAACGCCTGGAAGTCTCCCTGCCCACATCGCAGGGTCTGGCACTGGCTCGGGCCACGGTCGCCGGCGGCTCCAGGCCCAAGCGGCGCGCGACGAGGAAGTCCGCCTCCGGCGCCTTGGGCGACGCCCTTACCTCCCCGATGCAGGGGACCATCGTCAAGGTCGCCGTCGAAGAAGGCCAGCAGGTCAACGAGGGTGACCTGGTCATCGTCCTGGAAGCCATGAAGATGGAACAGCCCCTCAACGCCCAGCGTTCCGGCACGATCAAGGGCCTGACGGCTGAGGTCGGTCACTCCGTCACCTCCGGCGCCGTCATCTGCGAGATCAAGGACTGAGGCAGTTTGACAACTCCGAGCTACACCGACGCGTTGAATGAGGCGCTCCTGCGGCTGCGGGACGTGGGCTTCGAGCACGGACCGTCGTTTGTGAACCACGCGCCCATGGCCGCGGAGGCTCTGGCCCGCATGGGGTACACCGCTGAGGTCCCGGACTGGGTCGACCGCAACCTGCGGTACCGCAGCTACCACGATCGTCCGGAGACCCGGTGGCCGCTGTCCCCGCAGGACAGGACCGACTGGGAAGGGGCGTTGGGGGACTTCGGCAGGGTCGCCGACTGGGCGGCCATGTTCCGGCGGGAGCTGGACGAGGCACCGTGGACCGATGTGCTGGCCCGGTGGTGGCCGCGGCTGCTGCCCGGGCTGTCCGGCGCGCTGACGCACGGTGCGATACGCACCGCCCACGCGGTACGGGCCCTCGCCATGGCGACCGGGGACAGCGGACTGCTCCTGGCCGAACTCGCCGAAGGCCTCGGATACTGGGCCGCTCGCTACTCGGCCCGCCCGAACGGGACCGGTGCGGCGGCCGGCCTTTCCGGCGCACCGGGCGACGGCGGCAGTGTCGCCCACGCGCTCGACCAACTGGTCGCCTCCGCCTCCGGGTTCTACGCCACCGCGCGGACGTCGAATCCGATCGGGCTGATCCACTCGATCACCGCTCCCGCCGCCGTGCGTCTGGTGTGCGAGTACCTGCCGGCGGAACAGCACCTGCCGTCGTACCGGGCCGTGCTGGAGTGCAGCCGCTGGATCCAGTCGTGGGGCGGAACACCCGCTGCCCCCGCCGCACAGGCGCCCGAGCCGCCGTCCGACGCGGAGCTCTTCGCGACCGCCGCCGAGATCGGTGACGAGCACGCCATCAAGCTCGCCGAGGTCGCCTTGCGGCACAACGCGCTGGTGCCGGATCCCCGGTATGCGGCAGCGGCCGACGCGGCGAACCGGGCACTGCGCCGGTTCGCCCTGTGAAGCATCCGTAGAACGTCCATGACGACCGAGGAGAGGCAGATGGACGCGGCAGTGATAGTCGTGGGAGCCGGGCCTGCAGGCATGATGCTCGCTGGTGAGCTGCGGCTGGCGGGCGTCGACGTCATCGTCCTTGAGCGGCTGGCCGCGAGGACCGGTGAATCACGTGGCCTTGGTTTCACGGCACGCACGATGGAGGTCTTCGACCAGCGGGGACTGCTGTCCAGGTTCGGCGACATCGAGACCAGCAACGTCGGCCACTTCGGCGGTCTGCCGGTCGACTTCGGTGTGCTCGAAGGAGCGCACCAGGCGGCCAAGACCGTGCCGCAGTCGGCTACCGAGACAGTCCTGGAGGAGTGGGCCACCAGGCTCGGCGCGGACATCCGCCGCCGCCACGAGGTGCTGTCCGTCACCGGCAAGGAGGACAGCGTCGAGGTGGAGGTCCGCGGCCCCGGAGGGGTCCAGACCCTGCGCTCCGAGTACCTGGTGGGCTGCGACGGCGGCCGCAGCACCGTACGGAAGGCCGCGGGATTCGCCTTCCCCGGCACCCCTGCGACCATGGAGATGTTCCTCGCCGACGTGAAGGGGATCACCCTCGAACCCCGGATGATCGGCGAGACCCTGCCCGGCGGCATGGTGATGGTCGGGCCGCTGCCCGGCGGCATCACCCGTCTGATCGTGTGCGAGCGCGGTACCCCGCCTCAGCGCCGTGAGAAGCCGCCCACGTGGGAGGAGGTGGCCGCGGCCTGGCAGCGCCTGACCGGCGACGACATCTCGCACGCCGAGCCGGTGTGGATCAGTGCGTTCGGCGACGCCACGCGCCAGGCCACCGAGTACCGCCGCGGTCGGGTGTTCCTCGCCGGCGACGCGGCGCACATCCACCTCCCGGCCGGCGGCCAGGGCATGAACACCAGCATCCAGGACGCCGTCAACCTCGGGTGGAAGCTGGGCGCGGTGGTCCAGGGCCGCGCCCCCGAGCGGCTGCTGGACACGTACCAGGCCGAGCGGCACCCCGTGGGCAAGCGGCTGCTGATGAACACCCAGGCCCAGGGACTGCTGTTCCTCAGCGGCGCAGAGATGCAGCCGCTGCGCGACGTCGTGTCCGAACTGATCGCGTACCCGGAGGTCAGCCGGCACTTCGCCGCCATGGTCAGCGGTCTGGAGATCCGCTACGACATCGACGGCGGCAGCCACCCGTTGCTGGGCCGGCGCATGCCCGACGTACCGCTGGCCGGGCACAAGCTGATCGGCCGGACCACCGAGGCGCTGCGCGCGGCCCGCGGCGTCCTCTTCGACCTCGCCGACAACGCCGAGCTGCGCCGCAGAGCCGCGCCCTGGCGGGATCGGATCGATCTGATCACCGCTCGGCCGAGCGGACCGGCCGCGGACGACCGGCTCGCGGGCGCGGCGGCCGTGCTGGTCCGCCCCGACGGATACGTGGCCTGGGCGGCACCCGGAAGCCATGGCGATCTGCCCATGGCTCTCGAACGCTGGTTCGGGCCCGTCATCTGATGCTCGCTCGCAGAGTCGGGCACCTTCACAGGGAGAGAGCTCATGCACAGCACACTGATCGTTGCCCGGATGAACACGGCGTCGCAGCACGAGGTGGCCCGTCTGTTCGCCGAGTTCGACAGGACCGAGATGCCGCACCTCATGGGGACGCGACGGCGCCAGCTGTTCGCGTACAGGGGTCTGTACTTCCACCTCCAGGACTTCGACACCGACAACGGCGGCGAGCTGATCGAACGGGCCAAGAACGATCCGCGGTTCATGCAGATCAGCGATGACCTGAAGCCCTTCATCGAGGCCTACGACCCCGCCACGTGGCGCTCGCCCGCCGATGCGTTGGCCCAGCGCTTCTACACATGGGAGGACGGAACGTGACCGGCCGTCGTGTCGCCGTCACGGGCATCGGCGTGCTGGCGCCCGGCGGTGTGGGGACCAAGGCCTTCTGGAACCTGCTCAGCGAGGGCCGCACCGCCACCCGGGGCATCACCTTCTTCGACCCCTCGTCCTTCCGGTCCCGGGTGGCGGCGGAGATCGATTTCGACGCCGACGCGCACGGGCTCACGCCGCAGGAAGTCCGGCGCATGGACCGGGCCGCGCAGTTCGCCGTCGTGGCCGCCCGCGAGGCGATCGCGGACAGCGGCATCGAGCTCGGCGTCCACGAACCGCACCGCGTCGGTGTCACCGTCGGCAGCGCGGTGGGCGCCACCATGGGACTCGACCAGGAGTACCGGGTCGTCAGCGACGGCGGACGGCTGGACTGCGTGGACCACGAGTACGCGGTGCCGCATCTGTACAACTACCTGGTACCCAGCTCGTTCGCGGCCGAAGTGGCGTGGGCCGTTGGGGCTGAGGGCCCCAGCACGGTCGTGTCCACCGGGTGCACCTCCGGCATCGACTCGGTCGGCTACGCCACCGAACTGATCCGGGAGGGCAGCGCCGACGTGATGATCGCCGGCTCCTCGGACGCCCCTATCTCGCCCATCACCATGGCGTGCTTCGACGCCATCAAAGCGACCACCCCGCGCCACGACGAGCCGGGGCGGGCCTCCCGGCCCTTCGACGGCACCCGCAACGGGTTCGTCCTGGGCGAGGGCGCCGCGGTGTTCGTGCTGGAGGAGCTGGACACGGCGCGGCGGCGCGGCGCGCACATCTACGCGGAGATCGCCGGATACGCCACACGAAGCAACGCATACCACATGACCGGCCTGCGCCCTGACGGCGCGGAGATGGCCGAGGCGATCCGGGCCGCACTCGACGAGGCCCGGCTCAGTCCCGAGGACATCGACTACATCAACGCGCACGGCTCGGGCACCAAGCAGAACGACCGGCACGAGACCGCGGCGTTCAAGAGGAGCCTGAAGGACCACGCCTACCGGACCCCGGTGAGCTCGATCAAGTCGATGATCGGCCACTCGCTGGGAGCCATCGGTTCGATCGAGATCGCCGCGTCCGCCCTGGCCATGGAGCACAACGTGGTGCCCCCCACGGCCAATCTCCACGCCCCGGACCCGGAGTGCGACCTGGACTACGTGCCGCTGACGGCGCGTGAATGGACCACGGACACGGTACTGACGGTCGGGAGCGGCTTCGGCGGATTCCAGAGCGCCATGGTGCTGGCCCGTCCCGAAAGGAGCCTGACATGACCGCCTCGGTGGTGGTGACGGGCATGGGCGTGGTGGCGCCCAACGGGCTCGGCACACAGGACTTCTGGTCCGCGACACGCGATGGCAAGAGCGGCATCGGCCGCATCACCCGGTTCGATCCGACACGGTATCCGGCCCAACTGGCCGGTGAGGTACCGGGTTTCCGGGCCGATGAGCTGCTGCCGAGCAGGCTGATCCCGCAGACCGACCATATGACGCGGCTCGCGCTGGTCGCCGCGGACTGGGCCCTGGCGGACGCCGGGGTGGATCCGCGGGAGCTGCCCGACTTCGACATGGGAGTGGTCACCGCCAGCTCCGCGGGCGGCTTCGAGTTCGGCCAGGGCGAACTGCAGAAGCTGTGGAGCAAGGGCAGCCAGTACGTGAGCGCCTACCAGTCCTTCGCCTGGTTCTACGCCGTCAACAGCGGCCAGATCTCCATCCGCAACGGCATGAAGGGGCCGTCCGGCGTCGTGGTGAGCGACCAGGCCGGCGGCCTCGACGCGCTGGCGCAGGCCCGCCGACAGATCCGCAAGGGAACGCCGCTGATCGTATCGGGCGGCGTCGACGGTTCCATCTGCCCCTGGGGATGGGTGGCGCAGCTGGCCGGCGGCCGGATGAGCACCAGCAGCGAACCGGCCCGCGCCTACCTGCCGTTCGACGCCGACGCACGCGGCCATGTGCCCGGCGAGGGCGGTGCGATCCTCATCCTGGAGGATGCCGGTGCGGCTCGCCGGCGCGGGGCCAGGGTCTACGGAGAGCTCGCGGGGTACGCCGCGACCTTCGACCCCAAGCCGGGCAGCGGCCGGGCCCCTGGGCTGCGCCGCACCGTCGAACTGGCCCTGGCCGACGCGGGCCTGGCGCCCAGCGACGTGGACGTGGTGTTCGCGGACGCCGCCGGCCTGCCCGAGCTCGACCACATCGAGGCGGAGGCGATCAGCGCGGTGTTCGGTCCGCGCGGCGTTCCCGTCACCGCGCCGAAGACCATGACCGGCCGCCTGTACTCAGGTGCCGGCCCCCTGGATGTGGCCGCCGCGCTGCTCTCCCTCGGAGACGGGGTGATCCCTCCCACCGTGAACACCGTGCCCGCACCCGACTACGAGCTGGACCTGGTCGTCGCCCAGCCCCGGCCCGCCCGGCTGAGCACGGCGCTGGTACTCGCCCGCGGCCAGGGCGGCTTCAACTCCGCCGTGGTCCTCCGGACCTTCGGCCGCTGATCCGGTCCTTCGGACTTCCGGCCGCCGAGCCGGAGACCACGCCCTTCGCCGCCTCCGCAGTGGCGGCGAAGGGCGCCCTTCACGCGCACAAAGCCGACCGAGGCCCCGGCCTCCCGAGAAAGGCACCGACGTGAGCACTCCTGCATTCACCATCGAAGACCTCAAGCGCATCCTGCTGGAAGGGGCCGGCGCCGAGGAGGGGGTCGACCTCGACGGCGACATCCTCGACACGGAGTTCGAGGCGCTGGGTTATGAATCCCTGGCCTTGCTGGAGACCGGCGGCCGTATAGAGCGTGAGTACGGCATCACGCTCGACGACTCGGCGCTCACCGACGCCACCACACCGAGCCGGCTCATCGCCGTGGTCAACGAGCACCTCGCGGCGGCCGCGAAGACCGCGGCCTGAACTGTCCGTTCCGGGGCTGCCGCGGTGAGTGGCGCGGCCGCCCCGGAACCCCGCACGGCACCCAAGGGAGAACACAGATGTCGCAGCAGAGTCAACGAGTCGCCGTCGTCACCGGAGCCACAAGCGGCATAGGCCTGGCCACCGCCCGGCTCCTGGCCGAGCAGAACCACCGTGTGTTCATCGGCGCGCGCAGCGCCGAGAACGTGGCGTCCACGGTCAAGCAGCTGAGGGAGGAGGGTCTCGACGCCGACGGTGCCCCCCTCGACGTGCGCTCCCCCCAGAGCGTCGAGCAGTTCGTCGCCGCGGCGGTCGACCGCTTCGGAACGATCGACGTCCTGGTCAACAACGCGGGCCGCAGCGGCGGCGGCGTCACCGCGGACATCGAGGACGAGCTGTGGAACGACGTCATCGACACCAACCTCAACAGCGTCTTCCGGATGACCCGGGCCGTGCTCGGCATCGGCGGGATGCGCGGCAAGGACCGCGGCCGGATCATCAACATCGCCTCCACGGCGGGCAAGCAGGGCGTGGTGCTCGGCGCTCCGTACTCCGCCTCGAAGCACGGCGTCGTCGGCTTCACCAAGGCGCTCGGCAACGAGCTCGCACCGACCGGCATCACGGTCAACGCGGTCTGCCCGGGCTATGTGGAGACGCCGATGGCGCAGCGCGTCCGGCAGGGTTACGCGGCGGCGTACGACACCACCGAGGAGGCGATCCTCGAGAAGTTCACCGCGAAGATCCCGCTGGGCCGGTACTCGACGCCCGAGGAGGTGGCGGGCCTGGTCGGCTACCTCGCCTCCGACACCGCCGCCTCCATCACCGCGCAGGCGCTCAACGTCTGCGGCGGCCTCGGCAACTTCTGAGCCGGATCGCGCCCGAACCCACACCCAAGGAGCCATGGAATGCCCCAGCCCGGACTGCGCGAGGTCGAGCACGAGATCACCGTCTCGGCCTCGGCGGCCGACGTGTACCGGCTCATCGCCGAGGTCGAGAACTGGCCGCGTCTCTTCCCCCCGTCCATCTACGTCGACACCCTGGAGCGCGACGGCAGCGATGAGCTGATCCGGATCTGGGCCACCGCCAACGGCGAGGCCAAGAACTGGACCTCGCGCCGCGTGCTGCACCCCGACGAGATGCGCATCGAGTTCCGTCAGGAGGTGACCACCCCGCCCGTGGCGGACATGGGCGGCACCTGGATCATCGAGTCGCTCTCCCCGACCGAGTCACGGCTCCGGCTGCTGCACGACTACCGGGCGATCGACGACGACCCCGAGAAGCTGCAGTGGATCGACGAGGCCGTCGACCGCAACTCCCGCTCAGAACTCGCCGCCCTGAAGGAGAACCTCGAATTCGTCGCCTCCTCGCAGGAGCTGACGTTCTCCTTCGAGGACACCGTGGAGATCGCGGGCTCCGCGAAGGACGTCTACGACTTCATCAACGAGGCGGGCCTGTGGTCCGAGCGGCTGCCGCACGTGGCGACCGTGCGACTGACCGAGGACGTGCCGGGACTGCAGACCCTGGAGATGGACACCCGTGCCAAGGACGGCTCCGTCCACACCACCAAGTCCTACCGGGTCTGCCTGCCCCACGAGAAGATCGCGTACAAGCAGACCACCCTCCCGGCGCTGATGAGCCTGCACACCGGCTACTGGACGTTCCGGGAGACGGAGCACGGCGTCGCCGCCTCCTCGCAGCACACCGTCGTCATCCGCCCCGAGAACATCGCCGTCGTCCTCGGACCGGACGCCGGAGTGGCGGAGGCCAAGGAGTACGTCAAGGCGGCGCTGAGCACCAACAGCCTTGCGACGCTGGGCCACGCCAAGGACTACGCCGAAGCGCGGCGCTGATCCCGTGGCCGCCGTCGACACGCACGTCATCGTCGTCGGCGCGGGTCCGGTGGGGCTGATGCTCGCCGGTGAGCTCAGGCTCGGGGGTGCCGACGTGATCGTCCTGGAGCAGCGGGACGCTCCCACCACGGAGTCGCGCGCCTCGACCCTGCACGCGCGGACCATGGAGCTGCTCGACCAACGCGGGCTCCTGGACACCCTGGGGACACCGCCGCACGTGCCCATGGGCCACTTCGGGGGGCTCCCCCTCGACCTGCGTCTCGACAGCCCGTACCCGGGGCAGTGGAAGGTCCCGCAGACGCGGACCGAGGAACTGCTCGGTGTCTGGGCCCAGGACCTGGGCGCCCTGCTGCGCCGGCGCCACAGGGTACGGGCCCTCACGCAATACGCCGACCGGGTCGAGGTCGAGGCCTTCGGCCCACAGGGCCCGGTACGGCTGTCCGCACGTTACGTCGTCGGCTGTGACGGGGAACAGAGCGCGGTGCGGGAGCTGGCCGGATTCGGTTTTCCCGGAACCTCCGCCGAGCGCGAGCTGATCCGCGCCGACGTCAGCGGCATCGACATCCCGGACCGGCGTTTCCAGCGTCTGGAGAAGGGCCTGGCCATCGCGGCGCGCGGTGGCGGCGGCATCACCCGCGTGATGGTCCACGTGTTCGGCCGTGCCGCGCTGCAGCGCACGGTGGAACCGGAGTTCGCGGAACTCGCCGAGGCATGGCGTACCGTCACCGGAGAAGACATCACGGCGGGCGTCCCGGTATGGGTCAACTCCTTCGGGGACGTGTCGCGCCAGACCACCCGCTACCGCGACCGCCGTGTGCTGCTGGCCGGTGACGCCGCCCATCAGCAGATGCCGATCGGCGGCCAGGCCCTCAACCTCGGCCTGCAGGACGCCGCGAACCTCGGCTGGAAACTGGCCGCCGTCGTCCTCGGCCGCGCACCCGAAAAGCTCCTCGACAGCTACCACGAGGAGAGGCACGCCGTGGGCCGCGCGGTGCTGTCCAACATCCGGGCCCAGGCACGGCTGTTGCTCGGAGGACCCGAGGTCGAGCCGCTGCGCTCCGTCCTGGGCGAACTCATCGCCTACGAGGACGTACGCCGCCACCTCGCCGGAATGATCAGCGGACTCGGCATCCGCTACGGCTTCGGCCACTCCCATCCGGTGTCCGGCACGCGGCTGCCGTACGCCGAGCTGACCGTCGGCACCGAGACCACCACGACCTTCGCGCTGCTACGCGGCGCGCGCGCCGTACTGCTCGTCCTGACGCCCGAGCGCGGAGTCGGCGAGGCCCTGCGCCGCACGATCGCCCCGTGGACGGGCGAGGTCGACACGGTCACCGCCACCGCGCCGGACACCGGTCCGCTCGCGGATCCGGCCGCCGTCCTGGTGCGCCCAGACGGCTATGTGGCCTGGGCCGGCGCCGACGCGCAGGGTCTGCGCGCCGCCCTCGGCCGATGGTTCGGGAACGGGGGAGCGCACGCCCGGCACGGCACGCGGCACACCACCACACACGACCTTCATCACAGCAGGAGAGAGACCATGGGTGACCTGATCGGCAAGACGGCGCTCGTCACCGGCGCGAGCCGGGGCATGGGCCGGGCGACCGCCGAGCGCCTTGCCCGCGAGGGCGCGCTCGTCGCCGTGCACTACGCGACCGGCAAGGACGCGGCCGAGGAGGTCGTCGCCGGCATCGAGAAGGACGGCGGCCGGGCCTTCGCCGTGCAGGCCGAGCTCGGCGTGCCGGGAGACGTCCACGAGCTGTTCCTGGGGCTCGAACAGGGCCTCAAGGAGCGTACCGGCTCGACCGAGTTGAACATCGTCGTCAACAACGCCGGTGTGATGGGCGGCGTGAAGCCGGAGGACACCACCCCGGAGCAGTTCGACCGGCTCGTCGCGGTCAACGCCAAGGCGCCGTTCTTCATCATCCAGCGGGCCCTGCCGAACATGCCCGACGGGGGCCGCATCATCAACATCTCCTCGGGACTCACCCGCTTCGCCAACCCGGACGAGATCGCGTACGCCATGACCAAGGGCGCCGTGGAGATGCTCGCGCTGCACTTCGCCAAGCACCTCGGACCGCGCAACATCACCGTCAACAGCGTGGCGCCGGGCATCACGCGCAACAGCAACCCGCTCTTCGGCATCCCCGAGGCCGTCGAGCAGATGGCCGCCCTGTCGGCCTTCAACAGGGTCGGCGAACCGCAGGACGTCGCCGACGTGGTGGCCTTCCTGGCTTCGGACGACGCCCGCTGGATCACCGGTGCCTTCATCGACGCCAGCGGCGGCACGCTCCTCGGCTGACGGCCCGCGGCGCTTCGGCCCGACCGGCGCAGCTCGCCTCGAATCCAAGGAGGATCATGCGGGGTTCGTCTTCCACGGCGCGGTCGGCGGCACCGGCGCCGACCGGCACGTGGACGATCCGGTTGTGGGGGCTGCTCTTCGTCCTCGCCGGAAACATGCTCATCGACGCCCTGGAAGTCTCCGTCGTGGTTGTCGCCCTGCCTTCCATCAGCGCGGACCTCGGCCTGTCACTCGCTTCGGCGCAGTGGACGATGACCGGGTTCGCCGTCGGCTTCGGCGGGCTGATGCTGTTCGGCGGCCGGGTCGTGGCACTGCTGGGCCGACGCAAGGTCTACCTCGCCGCCCTGGTCGGCTTCGCGGCGGCCTCGGTGGCCGGTGCCCTGGCCGACGGCCCGGGGCCGCTGGTGGCGACCCGGGTCGTGAAGGGGTTCTGCGCCGCGCTGACCGCTCCGACCGGGCTCGCCATCATCACCACCGAGTTTCCGGCGGGCCCGCCCCGGGATCGGGCACTGTCCGTGTACACGCTCTTCGGCGCCGCCGGGTTCACGACCGGGCTGCTCCTGTCCGGCGTGCTCACGGCGGTGGACTGGCGGCTGACGTTCGCCTTCCCGGCCCCGGTCGTGCTCGTGCTCTTCTTCTTCGGGCTGCGGCTGATCCCCGGCTCCGGCCCGGACACGGCCGGGGAGCGGCCACGCGGCGGGCCCCGGCGGTACGACGCGGCAGGGGCGGCCACCTGCGTGGCAGGACTGCTCACGCTGGTCGGCGGCATCGTCTCCGTGCCGTCGCACGGCTGGGGCGACCTGCACTCCGGTGGGCTGCTCGTTCTGTCGGCACTGCTGTTCGCGGCCTTCGTACGGATCGAGCTGCGCGTACCGGAGCCCCTGGTGCGCTTCTCCGCCTTCAGGAGCGGGGCACTGACCCGCTCGGCCCTCGGCGCGGCGGCCCTCAACGGTTCCTACCTGGGCCTGCTGCTCACCCTCACGTACGAGATGCAGACGGTGCACGGCTGGTCCCCGCTGCGGACGGCGCTGGCCTTCCTGCCCGCGGCGGCCCCGCTCGCGGTGACCGCGCTGCTGTCCGGGCGGATCGTCTCCGCCTTCGGCGCCCCCCGGCTCATCGCCGGTGGTGCGCTCTTCGCCCTGGCCGGCTACCTGCTCCAGCTGCGCCAGTCGTGGCCGCTCCACTACGCCTCAGCCGTGCTGCCGACCATGCTGCTGGTCGGAGCCGGTTTCGTGCTCTCCTTCGCCGCGCTGAACATGCAGGCGACCTCCCAGCTGCCCCCGGCGGAACGCGGCGTGGCCAGCGGCCTCTACCAGACCGCCGTCCAGGCCGCGGCCGCCCTCGTGCCGGCCGTGGTCGCCGCGCTGCTCACGGCCTGCCGCCCCGCCGCGGGGGCGTCGCCGGCGGAGCTCCTGGCCGCCTGCCGTCCCGCCCTCGTGCTGGTGGCCGCCATCGGGGCGCTGGGTCTGCTCATAGGCCTGGCGGGAGCACTCCCGCGGCGCGACAGGCTCCACGAGGTATGACGACCGCACTCACCGCGCACGCCGACCACCGCACCTACACAACGCCCGCCCGCCTCGGCATGCCGCCAGGGTGCCTGGACCTGTGGGTGGTGCGCGGGCCTCGTTCCCGAGCACTGCACGGGCTGCTGGCGGCGCCGGAACTGAGCGAAGCGGAGCGAAGGCGCGCGGTCGCGTTCCGACGGCCGCGCGACGGGGCCCTGTACGCCTGCACGCACCTCGTGCTGCGCCGGCTGCTCGGCGCCTACCTCGGCGTGGCGCCGCGCGACCTGACCTTCGTGCGTGATCCCTGCCCGGGCTGCGGCGGGCCGCACGGCCGGCCCGCCGTCGTGCACCACGGTCCACCGCTGCACTTCTCCCTCGGGCACAGCCACGGCATGGCCCTCATCGGGGTGGCCGCCACCGTGCTGGGCGTCGACGTGCAGCGGCTGCCGCGTGAGGAGACGGTCGCGACGGTCTCGGAAGCGCTGCATCCGGACGAGCGCGCCGAGCTCGCCGCCTGCCCACCGGCTCGGCGCCCCAGTGCCTTCGGGCAGCTCTGGACCAGGAAGGAGGCATATCTGAAGGCGTTGGGCACGGGGCTGTCGCGGGGGACGGCCGCCGACTACGTCGGCACCGACCCGTCGCGCAGGCCCCCGGGCTGGACCCTCATCGACATCCGGTGCGGGCCGGAGCACCAGGGCGCCGCCGCGCTCCGCGGTGCGTGGCCCGCCCATATCAGGACACGGTGGCTGGGGCGGCACCGACCGGCCACGAATCCAAGTCAGGAGAGTGATCCTCATGTCGGCACAGGAGAGGACCCTGGTCGGCCGCCCCGATGGGAGCCGGTCCGGCTGGACCACGGACGAGCGGTTGGAGGAGCTGCGCCTGATCAAGAAGGAGGTCCTGCAGGGGCCTGATCCGGCGGCCACCGACCGCCAGCATGCCCGCGGGAAGCTGACCGCGCGGGAACGTATAGAACTCCTTCTGGACGCGGGCTCCTTCACGGAGGTGGAGCCCCTGCGCAGGCACCGCGCGACGGGGTTCGGCCTGGAAGCCAACCGTCCCTACACCGACGGTGTGGTCACCGGCTGGGGCACGGTCCACGGCCGTACCGTCTTCGTCTACGCGCACGACTTCCGGATCTTCGGCGGCGCCCTGGGCGAAGCCCACGCCACCAAGATCCACAAGTTGATGGACATGGCGCTCGCCGCGGGCGCGCCTTTGGTGTCCCTCAACGACGGTGCCGGGGCCCGCATTCAGGAAGGCGTCAGCGCACTGGCGGGCTACGGCGGCATCTTCCAGCGCAACACCAGGGCGTCCGGCATCATCCCGCAGATATCGGTGATGCTCGGTCCGTGCGCCGGCGGCGCCTCCTACAGTCCGGCGCTCACCGACTTCGTCTTCATGGTGCGCGGGATCGCGCAGATGTTCATCACCGGCCCCGACGTGGTCCGGGCCGTGACGGGCGAGGAGATCACACAGGACGGTCTGGGCGGCGCGGACGTACACGCCGCCACCTCGGGCGTGGCCCACTTCGTCTACGACGACGTGCGCAGCTGCATGGAGGACGTCCGCTACCTCCTGTCGCTGCTGCCGGCCAACAACCGTGAGCTGCCTCCCACCGTGCCGAGCGGCGACCCCTCCGACCGCGCCTGCGACGCGCTGCTCGACCTCGTACCGAACGACCCGAGCGCCGTCTACGACATGCGCAATGTCATCGAGGAGATCGTCGACGACGGCGAGTACTTCGAGGTGCACCAGGCGTGGGCGGCCAACGTGGTGTGCGCGCTCGCCCGGATGGGAGGCGGCCTGGTCGGCGTCGTGGCCAACCAGCCCTCCTCACACGCCGGAGTGCTCGACATCGACGCGAGTGAAAAGGCCGCCCGCTTCGTGCAGTTCTGCGACGCCTTCAACATCCCCCTGGTGACCCTGATCGACGTCCCCGGCTTCCTGCCGGGCGTGGGACAGGAGCACAACGGCATCATCCGTCGCGGGGCCAAGCTGCTGTACGCGTACTGCAACGCGACCGTGCCGCGCATCTCCCTGGTACTGCGCAAGGCGTACGGCGGCGCCTACATCGTCATGGACTCCCGCTCCATCGGCGCGGACCTCGCCCTGGCCTGGCCGAGCAACGAGATCGCGGTGATGGGTGCCGAGGGAGCGGCCAACATCATATTCCGCCGCGAGATCGGCGCTGCCGAGAATCCCGAGGAAGTACGGCAGAAGAGGATCAAGCAGTACAAGGCCGAGCTGATGCACCCGTACTACGCGGCAGAGCGCGGCCTGGTGGACGACGTGATCGACCCGCGCGACACACGGCAGATCATCATCAAATCCCTGGCCATGCTGCGTGCCAAGCACACCGACCTGCCGTCCCGCAAGCACGGCAACCCGCCGCAGTGAGCGCGGACGCAGGGCAGGGCGGCATCCGGCCCGGCCGGTGGTCCGAGGAGCCGCCCTTGGTCATCAAGGTCGTCAAGGGGCGGGCGGAACAGGCGGAACTCGCCGCTCTCACCACCGTTCTTCTGCTCGCCCGCGCCTCCGCCCTGGCAGGGACCGGTCCGGAGCATGCCCCGGCCGTCGCGGGCTGGAGCCGCCCGGAACGCATTCCCCACTACCGGGACCCGCGCGCGAGGTGGGCCCCTCGGGGACGCTGACGCGGACCCGGAGAGAAGGGAGCAAGAAGTGGACACCGAACCTGCCGCTCCCCCCGCCGTCCCACCGGCCGAAGCGGGCACCGCCCCGCCCCTGCTGCTGGCCGGCGAGGAGAACGACGACGACCCGCACATCGTGCGCGGTATCGACTGACACGACGAGGGGACAGGGCGATGACAGCGCCGGCACACCCACCCATCACGTCCGACGGAGTACGCCGCATCACGCTGGCCGGCGAGGGGATTCGCCTGTCCGGCCTGCTGATCGAGCCCCGGCACGTCCCGCCGCGGGCGGTGGTGGTGTGTCTGCACGGCGGGGGGATGAGCGCCGCCTACTTCGACGGCCAGGCCCGCCCCGACATCTCCCTGCTCGCGCTGGGGGCGCGCCTCGGTTACACGGTGCTGGCGGTGGACCGCCCGGGCTACGGCGAGTCGGCCGCCGCGCTGCCACAGGGACAGACCCTGGCCGAGCAGGCCGTGACCCTGCGCGCGGCACTGCGGGACTTCGCCGCGGGCCACGACGTCGGAGCGGGACTGTTCGTGGTGGCGCACTCCTTCGGCGGCAAGGTGGCGCTCACCATGGGCGCCGGCATGGCCGCGGGCGAGCTGATCGGGCTCGACATCTCCGGATGCGGGAGCCGCTACATCGCGCAGGCGACGCGGCACATCGGCTCCTCGGGCCGCATGAGCCACATGCTGAACTGGGGGCCGCTGCGCCTGTATCCGCCGGGCACCTTCCGCTCCAGCGTGGCCGTCGTAGCCCCCATGCCGGCGCGGGAAAGGCTCGAGTGGAAGAGCTGGCCGGAGCGCTACCGCCGCATCGCTCCCCGCCTCACGCTGCCCACGAGGCTCACGTTCGCCGAGCACGAGGCGTGGTGGCAGCACGATGACGCGGCGATCGACGATCTCACGCGCCCCCTCGCCGCGCCGTGGACCGTCGAGCGACTGCCGGACACGGGCCACAACATCAGCCTCGGCTGGTCGGCGCGTTCCTACCACTTGAGGGTTCTGGCCTTCCTGGAGCAATGCCTGGCCGCGAGGGGGCTCCGTGCGTTCGGGCAGGCGGGTCCGGTCCCCTCGCCCCTGCGCTGATGAGCAGGGTCTCGGCGGGCCCTCACCATGAAGATCCCCGAACTGGATCAGCTGTGGTGGCCGAACCGGCCACGCCTGGCTGACATGCGCCAACTGGTGGACCGAGAGGCCGGGCGGTTCGCGGCGTCGCTCTCCAGAACCGGCTGAGTGACGGCCCACCGAGTTCCCGGTGGCCGGCGCGGCAGCCGTCGTGGCGGGCCCACAGCCCCACCGGCGGCGGCTGCGAGGATCCGCGCCGATCCCGCGGACGCGGCGACGGCGAGGCCGGCCAAGGCCATGGACGGGCCGCCCGCGCACCACCGACAGTGCCTTCCTGCCGGCCGGCGAGCGCGTCGGTGTCGTTGCCGAGTCCACATGCTCGACCACTCCGGGGGGCATGATAGCGGCGATGAAGATCGCGTGGCCCGCTCGGGACGTGCTGACGGGCATCGTGGAACCCGCGCGTCACCCGTTTCATGGGAGCGGGTCTTTCTCGTCGAAAGGTGGGTAAATGCCTGCTCGCTCGGTGGAGAGGCCAGTGCGCCCGACACGCCGGCGATTGCTGGACGCGGCGGAGAAGCTGGTCCGGACCACCGGTCTGTCCGGTGCGACGACCAAGGCCCTCGCCAGGGAGGCCAACTGCTCCGAGGCGATGCTCTACAAGCACTTCGAGAGCAAGGACGCGCTGCTCGTGTGCCTTCTGCGCGAGCGGCTGCCCGCGCTGCTGTCCGCCGCGTACGGAGACCCCGCCCACGACGTCGCGGATGTCCAGGGCACCGAGCAGTCGTGCCGCCACCTGGTTCACCGGACGATGCGGTTCTACGAGACCGCCTTGCCGCTGCTGTGCCCCTTGCTCGCGGATCCCGCTCTCCTCGCCGCGTACAGCGCGGATCCGCTGCGGCGGTCCAACGGCACACCGGAGGAGCCGCTGACGGCGGTGATCAGCGCTCTGGAGCGGTGGCGCGCGGCCGGGCGCATACGGTCCGACGCCGATCTGGAGACGGCGGCGACCTCGCTGGTCGGGGCCTGCTTCCAGCGGTTCTTCCTACGACACTGCGGGTTCGGCGAAGAAACCCGGGATCAGGAGGAGTTCGCCGCGGCCCTGGCGCGCGCCCTGGCACGCTCCCTGGCGTGAGGCGCCGGCCTCCCTGACGCGAGGCGTCGACTGCACGGCGTCGCCGCGGGGTCGCGTCCCGCGAGGCGGTGTGAGCGACCACGCGCTTCGCCCTCCGGTACCCGGCTGGCGATGTTCTCCCCGTCGGCGCGGCGAAGCCGCCCGGTCGGGGGCCGGGAGTGTCCCCGCCGGTCGGAGTGCCAGGCGCGAGCTGCGAGTTCCGGTCCGTTGACCGGCTGCACCACCCGGCGGACACCCGGCGGGACGCCTTCCGCCGCCGACATCGCCTTCGGCCTCGGCCTGCCCTGCCTCGACCCGGTCCTGGCCGGTGCGGCGGGTATTGACGTCGTCGAGCAAGCGGTGCGCGGCGATCGACATCTTCTGCGGGTAACTGCGAGTGAGGCAATGGGAGGACGGCCATGAAACGGTTGTGGCGGGGTGGCCGTGGCCGGCGGGCGCTGGACTGCTGCCTGCGGGCGCTCTTGCGGTCCCTGGCGGCCTTGGGGGCCCTCTACGTCGGCCCCGTAGTGCTCCATCACGCGCTGTCAGCAGCAGCGTCGCCCCCGCGTTTGCACGGCCCCTTCCCGCCGCACGCCTCGGGGGGTCCGCCGCCCGCCCATCCCGAGCGGCTGTGCGAGGACACTCCGCTTTCCGAGGAGGAACGGCTGCGCGCCCGTGAACTGTGGCCGGCGTACTACCGTGAACGGCGCGCTCCAGACGGCGGCTGACCACCGCCAGTCTGTGACCAGCCCGTCCGGGCCGGGAGGAGGCCCACGGTCGCGGCCGGTTACTATGCTCACTTCATGCCGCCGGACCGGAAGCAAGGTGCCCAGGACTGATCGAGGACCGTTCCCTGCGCAGCGCCCGTCCAGGGTTGGTCGTGGAACGGAAGGAAGAGAGTCGCCGGGGTGGGAAGATGCTGAGGGAGGTCACCGCCACCCGCTACATCGAGCCTCTGCGCTCCGGTGGCTCCGTCCCCGGCGTCGTCGAGGCCGACGACCTCGGGACCTACGTGGTGAAGTTCACCGGCTCGGCGCAGGGCCTGAAGGCGCTGGTCGCCGAGGTGATCGTGGGTGAGCTGGCGCGCAGGCTCGGGCTGCGTGTGCCCGAGTTGGTCCTCGCCCACTTCGATCCGGCGATCGGGGCGGACGAACCGCACCAGGAGGTGCGCGACCTCCTGGCCGCGAGCCCCGGCCTCAACCTCGGTATGGACTGCCTCCCGGGTGCGCGGGACTTCACCCCTGAGGTTGCCGGGGACTTCCCCGTCGACCCGCTGGAGGCGGGCAGGATCATCTGGCTCGATGCGCTGACCGTGAACGTCGACCGTACGGTCCACAGCTCGAACCTCATGATCTGGCCCACCTTCGGCACCGCACCCCCGCGGCTGTGGCTGATCGACCACGGTGCCGCCCTGGTCTTCCACCACCGCTGGGACGCCTCCGCGCCGGAGAAGGCGTACGACTTCCGCCACCATGCCCTCGGCCGCCCCCGAGTTCTCGGCTCCGCTCGGGCAGGGGGTACCCCCGTCGCTCCCGACACACGGGCCGCCGATGCCGAGCTCGCGCCGAGGGTGACCGAGGAACTGCTGCGCGAGGTGACCGGGCTGGTACCGGACGCCTGGCTGACCGGGATGCCGGGTTTCGCGGCGCCGGGCCAGGTGCGGGATGCCTACGTGGGCTACCTCCTGGCCCGGGTGAAGGCGTCGGGCGTATGGCTGCCCACCGACTTCCCCACCCGGGAGGAACTCGCCGCCGAGCAGGCCCTCCGTACGGCGAGGACCCGGCGGGGCAGGCCGGACTGGCTCAAACGGGTCCCGGACCTGCACGGCAGACCGGCGGCGGAACAGGACTGGTCGGCGCACCTGGGATGACGCGGGACGGCGGCGGACCCCGGCACCGGTGGCCCCGGGAAGGCCCGGGGCCACACGGAGAGGCGGCGCGGTGACGCGGCGGGTCAGCCGGTCAGCTGCTCGTAGGCGGGCAGGGTCAGGAAGTCGGCGTAGTCCTCGTCCAGGGCGACCTTCAGCAGCAGGTCGTGGGCCTGCTGCCAGTGGCCGGCCGCGAAGGCGTCCTCACCGGTCCCGGCCCGGATGCTCCGCAGCTCCTCGGCGGCGATCCTGCGGGCCAGCTCGGGGGTGGCCTTCTCGCCGTTCTCGAACTCGACGCCCGCGTTGATCCACTGCCAGATCTGGGAGCGGGAGATCTCCGCGGTGGCGGCGTCCTCCATGAGGTTGAAGATGGCGACGGCGCCGAGGCCGCGCAGCCATGCCTCGATGTAACGGATGCCGACCTGGACCGCGTTGAGCAGGCCCGCGTACGTCGGCCGGGCGTCGAGGGAGTCGACGGCGATCAGGTCGGCCGCCTTGACGGCGACGTCCTCGCGCAGCCGGTCCTTCTGGTGCGGCCGGTCGCCGAGGACCCGGTCGAACGACTCCATCGCGATCGGCACCAGGTCGGGATGGGCGACCCAGGAGCCGTCGAAACCGTCGTTCGCCTCCCGGTCCTTGTCGGCGCGGACCTTCTCGAACGCGACCCGGTTGGCCTCCGGGTCCCTGCGGGACGGGATGAACGCCGCCATGCCGCCGATCGCGTGCGCGCCGCGCTTGTGGCAGGTGCGGACCAGGAGTTCGGTGTACGCCCGCATGAACGGGGCCGTCATCGTGACCGCGTTGCGGTCGGGCAGCACGAACCGGGGCCCGCCGTCACGGAAGTTCTTCACGATGGAGAACAGGTAGTCCCAGCGGCCCGCGTTCAGCCCCGAGGCGTGGTCGCGGAGTTCGTAGAGGATCTCCTCCATCTCGTAGGCGGCGGTGATCGTCTCGATGAGGACGGTGGCGCGGACGGTGCCCTGCGGGATGCCGACGTGGTCCTGGGCGAAGACGAAGACGTCGTTCCAGAGCCGGGCCTCCAGGTGCGACTCCGTCTTCGGGAGGTAGAAGTACGGGCCCTTGCCGAGGTCGAGCAGGCGCTGGGCGTTGTGGAGGAAGTACAGGCCGAAGTCCACCAGGGCGCCCGGCACCCGCTGTCCGTCGACCTGGAGATGACGCTCGTTCAGGTGCCAGCCGCGCGGGCGCATGACGACCGTCGCCAGTTCCCCGTCCGGGCGCAGGGCGTACGACTTGCCGCTCCCGGGGTCGGTGAAGTCGATGTTCCGGGTGTAGGCGTCGATCAGATTGAGCTGGCCGAGGACCACGTTCTCCCAGGTGGGCGACGAGGCGTCCTCGAAGTCCGCGAGCCACACCCTGGCGCCCGAGTTGAGGGCGTTGACGGTCATCTTGCGGTCGGTGGGGCCGGTGATCTCGACGCGCCGGTCGTCCAGGGCCCGAGGTGCCGGGGCCACGCGCCAGGAGTCGTCCGCGCGGATCGCGGCGGTCTCGGGAAGGAAGTCGAGCGTGGAGGTACGGGCGATCTCGGCGCGGCGCTCCGCCCGCCGGGCGAGGAGCTCGTCGCGCCGGGGGGTGAACCTGCGGTGCAGTTCGGCCACGAAGGCGAGGGCGGCGTCGGTGAGGACCTCGTCCTGCCGGGGCAGGGGCTCGGCGTCGACGACGACCGCCGGGGACGGCGCTGATGCGGACATGAACGGTCACTTCCTTCGACGGACCTTTTGATCAATGGATAGTAGTTTCCTCATGGTGGAAGTTCAATGTTCTGTTGATGTCGAGGTGCTTCCCGTCGGGGCACCGTGGTGCCCCGTGCCGTCCCGCTCACTCGTCGAGGTGGATCAGGTCCGCCACCGTGTCGATGTCGTACGCCCGCGCCACGTCCCCGCACTCGACGAGGGCGACGGTGTCCTCGTGCGCCGCCAGATAGGCCCGCGCCCCGCGGTCACCGGTGGCGGTCTCCGTGATGCCGGCCCAGTGGGCGGCGCCGAACAGGACGGGATGCCCGCGCACACCCTCGTACGCGGCCGACACCAGCGATGCCTCGTCCCGGTACGCGGCCAGGACCCGGGCCACCGCCCCGGGGCCGATACCGGGCTGGTCGACGAGCGAGACCAGGGCGGCCCGCGCGCCCGTCCCGGCGAGTGAGCCGAGCCCGGCCCGCAGCGAGGAGCCCATGCCCCGCTCCCAGTCGGGGTTGTCCACGACGACGCACCCGGACAGGTCCGCCCGCTCCCTGACATCCGCGGCAGCCGCCCCCAGCACCACATGGACGCGGCCGCACCCGCCCGCACGCAGCACCGCCACCGCGTGCTCCACGAGGGGGCGTCCCCGATGCCGCAGCAGCGCCTTGGGCCGTCCGCCGAGCCGTCGCCCCGCGCCGGCGGCGAGGAGCAGCCCGGCGACCTCGTCTCCGTTGCCTCCATTGCCAGTCATACGTTCTGCATACCTGACCCCGTGCCGCCCGCACGGTACCCATGGACTGAATTTCGTTCCCCGTGCTGGCGCGTGGCGCTCCGGGTGGCGTTTACTGGCCCGCGTCCCCGGCGCCCGACCGGTGCCGGCGGACACGGCGACATGCCGACGCCATGCGCACGGAGGGGCGCGAGGGGGGAGAGCTGTGTTGCGGAGCTTGGGGCAGAAGGCAGTGACCGGCAGCGACGAGGATCCCAGGGTGACGGGACTGCGGACCGCGGTGTCCCGCCTGCGCCGCGAACTCGCCGCGCATCCCGTGGAGTTCCCGGACCGGGCGGTCGCGGAGGACGAACTCGCCACGCTCGCCGCGATGGCCGCGGGCGGTGCTCCCGAGATCCCGCGGCTGCGCCGTTCCCTGCTGCTGATCGCCGGTGCGATCGGCTCGGTCAGCGCCCTGGCTGGCAGCCTCGCGGACCTCCGCGGCGCGGTGGAGCTGTTCGGGCAGCCGCGGCGGGGCTGAGGGTCCAGGCCACCGGTTCCGACCCGCTCGGCCCGCCTCACCGGCGAGCGCGGCACGGGCGACCGCCTTGTTGGTGCCCCGACCGGAAGGCGGGGGAGGGGGTGACGGCGTCGGTGGCCGGGTGCCCCGTGGCCTGCGATCCGAGGCCCGCGGTCCGCCCGGACGGCCTCGGTGGCCGGCGTGCGGCCGCTCGCCCCGCGGGTCAGGCCGCCGGTCCCGTGGCGGCCAGTGCCTGCGAGAGCTGCGCCGCCACCTCCTGGAGCACCGGTACGATCCGTTCCGTGGCAGCGTCCGTGACCCGGCCCGCCGGGCCCGAGATGGAGATCGCCGCGGCCGTCGGGGAGTTTGGTACGGACACCGCGAGGCAGCGGACGCCGATCTCCTGCTCGTTGTCGTCGACCGCGTACCCGAGCCGGCGCACCTCCTCCAGAGCGGTCAGGAACACCTCGGGCGTGGTGATCGTCTTCTCGGTCGCGGCGGGCATGCCCGTACGGGCGAGCAGGGCACGGACCTCCTCCGGCGCCTCGTTCGCGAGCAGTGCCTTGCCCACGCCCGTCGAGTGCGGCAGCACCCGCCGGCCCACCTCGGTGAACATCCGCATCGAGTGTTTCGACGGCACCTGCGCCACGTACACGACCTCGTCGCCGTCGAGCAGCGCCATGTTCGCGGTCTCGCCGGTCTCCTCGACCAGCCGTGCGAGATAGGGGCGGGCCCAGGTGCCGAGCAGCCGGGAGGCGGACTCGCCGAGCCGGATCAGCCGGGGGCCCAGTGCGTAGCGGCGGTTGGGCTGCTGGCGGACGTAGCCGCAGACGACGAGCGTGCGCATCAGACGGTGGATCGTGGGCAGCGGCAGCCCGCTGCTCGCGGACAGCTCGCTGAGCCCGACCTCCCCGCCCGCGTCCGCCATCCGCTCCAGCAGGTCGAAGGCGCGCTCAAGGGACTGCACGCCACCGCCGCCGGCGGACTTGGCGGGGGCCTCGCTGGCGCTGGACGTCGGGGTCGGCACGGCGTGTTCCTTTCGGGGAAGGATGGCATAGCGATACTGCGGTATCGTTTTGCGGAATCTTAATTCCGCTTAGTGGAAAAATCCAGGCGCGCGGCATGGGGCCCGCTGAGAAGTGTGCCCTTGACGGCGCCGGGGCGGGAGTGAAGACTCATTCAACAGAACGTTGAATTCTGTTGCCCGGCGGTAGAGAGGGGTCCGGGTGCCCGACGCTGAACTGGTGCTGCGCTCGACGCGCGTCATCACACCCGGAGGGATGCGCGCCGCGTCGGTCGCCGTCGCCGGAGGCACCATCACGGCCGTCCTCCCGTACGACGCGGGCCCACCGGCCGGAGCCCGTCTGGAGGACCTCGGCGACGACGTCCTGCTGCCCGGGCTGGTCGACACCCACGTCCACGTCAACGACCCGGGCCGCACCGAGTGGGAGGGTTTCTCGACCGCCACCCGCGCGGCGGCGGCCGGCGGCATCACCACCCTGATCGACATGCCGCTCAACTCTCTCCCGCCGACCACGACGGTGGGCCACCTCCGCACGAAGAAGCAGGTGGCCGCCCGCCGGGCACACATCGACGTCGGCTTCTGGGGCGGCGCGCTGCCGGACAACCTGGCGGACCTGCGGCCCCTGCACGACGCGGGCGTCTTCGGCTTCAAGGCGTTCCTGTCGCCCTCGGGCGTCGACGAGTTCCCCCACCTCGGCCGGGAGCACCTCGCCCGCTCCATGGCGGAGATCGCCGGGTTCGGCGGGCTGCTGGTCGTGCACGCCGAGGACCCCCACCGCCTCGCCGCCGCCCCCCAGCGGGGCGGCCCGAAGTACGCCGACTTCCTCGCCTCCCGGCCCCACGACGCCGAGGCCACCGCCGTAGCGCACCTGGTCGAGCAGGCGGAACGGCTGCACGCGCGCGTGCACGTACTGCACCTGTCCTCCGGCGAAGCGCTGCCCCTGATCGCCGTCGCCAAGGCACGGGGTGTGCCGGTCACGGTCGAGACCTGCCCGCACTATCTGACCCTGAAGGCCGAGGAAGTCCCCGACGGGGCAAGCGAGTTCAAGTGCTGTCCGCCGATCCGTGAGGCCGCCAACCAAGATCTGCTGTGGCAGGCGCTGGCCGACGGCACGATCGACTGCGTGGTCACCGACCACTCCCCGTCGACGGCGGACCTGAAGACGGACGACTTCGCGACGGCGTGGGGCGGTGTCTCGGGTCTGCAGCTGAGTCTGCCGGCAGTCTGGACCGAGGCCCGCACGCGCGGCCACGACCTGGTCGACGTGGTCCGCTGGATGTCCGCGCACACGGCGCGGCTCGTGGGCCTGGATGCCCGCAAGGGCGCCATCGAGGCCGGCCGCGACGCCGACTTCGCGGTGTTCGCCCCGGACGACACCTTCACCGTCGACCCGGCGGCCCTCCAGCACCGCAACCGGGTCACGGCGTACGCGGGCAGGACCCTCCACGGCGTCGTCAGGTCCACCTGGCTGCGCGGCGAGCGCATTCTGGCCGACGGTGAGTTCGCCGAGCCGAGGGGGCGCCTGCTCGGCCGCACCGACGGACCCGCCCCGCCCCCTGAGCGTCCGACCCGGGAAAGGCAGACCTGATCACGTGACGGCGATTCCCCGCTTCACCGGTGCCGCGAACCCGTACGCGGGCGGCGATCCCTACGCGGACTACCGCACCGCCGACTTCCCCTTCGGCCGGTACGCCGACCTCGCCGACCGCCGGCTCGGCGCCGGGGTCGTCGCCGCCAACGACGAGTTCTTCGCCGAGCGCGAGAACCTCCTCGTGCCCGGGCGCGCCGAGTTCGACCCCGAGCGCTTCGGGCACAAGGGCAAGATCATGGACGGGTGGGAGACCCGGCGCCGGCGCGGCGCCTCGGCCGAGCACCCCTGGCCCGCGGCGGACGACCACGACTGGGCGCTGGTACGCCTCGGCGCGCCGGGTGTGATCCGCGGCATCGTCGTCGACACGGCGCACTTCCGGGGCAACCACCCGCAGGCGGTGTCCGTCGAGGGCACCTCGCTGCCCGGCTCCCCGTCACCGCGGGAACTGCTGGCGGACGGCGTGAGGTGGACGACCCTGGTCCCGCGCACGGCGGTGGGCGGTCACGCGGCGAACGGCTTCGCCGTGTCCGTGGAGCGGCGCTTCACCCACCTGCGCGTCAACCAGCACCCCGACGGGGGTATCGCGCGGCTGCGTGTGCACGGCGAGGTGGCCGCGGACCCGGCGTGGCTGGAGACGCTGGGCACCTTCGACGTCGTCGCCCTGGAGAACGGCGGCCGGGTGGAGGACGCCTCGGACCTCTTCTACTCACCCGCCGCCAACACCATCCAGCCGGGCCGCTCCCGCACGATGGACGAAGGCTGGGAGACGCGCCGCCGCCGCGACCGGGGCAACGACTGGATCCGCTACCGGCTGGTGGCCCAGGCGCGGATCAGGGCCGTTGAGATCGACACGGCGTGCCTGAAGGGGAACGCGGCGGGCTGGGCGTCGGTCTCGGTCAAGGACGACGCGGACGGCGTGGAGGGAGCGGGCGGCGTGGGCGGTGAGTGGCGCGAGATCCTGCCGCGCACCCGGCTGCAGCCCGACACCAACCACCGTTTCGTCCTCTCGGCCCCGGCCGTCGGTACGCACGCGCGCGTGGACATCTACCCGGACGGCGGCATCTCACGGCTGCGCCTGTACGGCTCCCTCACGGAGGAGGGCGCCTCGCGTCTGACGGCACGCCATCGGGTGCTCGGCGGCTGAGCCCGCCCGGAAGCGGGGCGCACGCCGTCCGGCCAGGCGGCGTATCCGCCGTCCACCACGGACTCCGCGACCTGTCGCCGTCGCGGTCGGCCGGAGGGCGGTCGCCGCGCCGTCGCCGTCCACGCGGGCCGTCCGTGAGGAAGGCGGCGGACGGCAGGTCAACTCTCCGAAAACACGTCGGACGGCACGGGAAAGTCTCCGTTTTTGTCATTGGCATGCCATGCTCTACGCGCGTCATCATGTCGCCATGAGATTCCCCCCAGGCGCGACCCGAATCGGCGCCGCGGCCGCGGTCCTGTCCGCCCTCCTCGTGGGCGGCACGGTCTCGGCCTGCACCGCGGACGCCGCAGCCGTCTCGGCCGGCGACATCTGCTACAGCGGCCTGCCGTCCCAGGCGTACGACACCCTCGACCTGATCGCCTCGGACGGGCCCTTCCCGTACTCGCAGGACGGGAGCGTCTTCCAGAACCGCGAAGGCGTCCTGCCCGGCCAGGCGACCGGCTACTACCACGAGTACACCGTCGTCACGCCCGGATCCCCCACGCGCGGCGCCCGCCGCATCGTCACCGGTGAGCAGCACCAGGAGGACTACTACACCTCGGACCACTACGCGACGTTCGACCTGATCGACTTCGGCTGCTGAGCCGGCTCGAACCGGCCGGGGGCCGGACCGGGTTCAACCGGATCCCCGGCCCTTCAGGGCGGCCATGGGCGTGATCGCCAGCAGGAGCAGGCCGAGGCTCACGCTCAGCTCGTCGTCGCCCCGCAAACCGGTCCGCCGCACGATGCCGAACCCGTCCGCCCACCCGTCCGGCGCGTGCGGCAGACCGACGGCGCCCTGTGCCGGCGCGATCACACCGGCCCACCCCAGGATCCTCCTCATGCCGGACACCACCGCAACCGCGCACCCCCGCGGCCATCGGCCGTGAGGCGAACCCTGCGCGGCGGATGCCCCCGGTGCGGGCCGGCCCGTCCTCCATGACGGGCGGTGCCGACGACAACGAGACCGACAACGAGACCGACAACGAGACCGACAACGAGACCGTCGGCGAGGCCGCCGACGGCAGCGAGGCGGAGCGGCTCGTCGACCGCACCCGCCCGGACGTCGTCCTCATGGACATCCGGATGCCCACCGCCGACGGGCTCGCCGCCACCGAGCTGCTCCGTCGCCGTGCGGACGCGCCCCAGGTCGCGCTGCTGACCACCCTCCACGCCGACGAGCAGGTGCTGCGGGCGCCGCCGGATTCGTGCGCAAGGACACCCCGCCCGCGGAGAGCCTTGACGCGGTGCGGCGCGGCGCGGCCGGGGACCCGGTCCTGTCGCCCGCCGTCACCCGCCAGTTGACGGCGCATGCGGCGGGGGCGGCCGGTCCCGGCACCCGGCGCGGCACCGCCCGCGGCCGGGTCGCCGCCCTCAACGACCGCGAACGCGAGGTCGCCGTCGGCCGGGGCGCCTCGAACGCGGAGATCGCCGCCGAGTCGTTCAGGAGCGTCCCGACGGTCAACACCCACGTCTCCCGCATCCTCGCCGAACTGCGCCTCGACAATCGCGTGCAGATCGCCCTGTTGGCGTACGACGCGGTCCGGCGGACGGGGACGGGCCCTGACCGGCGAGCACGATCGGTGCTCCCGTCGCGGTCAGGTGCGTGCGCCCGCGATCTCCCCGAGGCCGACCGGGCGGCGCTCGTGGCGGGACCGTTCGGCGGCCTCCGCGATGCGCAGGGCCTGCAGCGCCTCGCGGCCGTCGCACGGGTTGCGGCGCTTCCCGCACACCACCTCGACGAAGGCCGCCGCCTCGGCCTCGTACGCGGGCGCGAAGCGCTCCAGGAAGCCGGTCCAGGGCTTGGTCGCGGGCGGGGGGCCGGCGGGCTCCGTGGACGTGATCGGTGTGCGGTCGTCCAGACCGACCGCCACCGTGTCCAGCTCGCCGGCCAGCTCCATGCGGACGTCGTAGCCCGCGCCGTTGGCGCGGGTCGCGGTCGCCGTGGCGAGGGTGCCGTCCTCCAGCGTGAGCACGGCCGCCGCCGTGTCCACGTCGTCCGCCTCGCGGTACATCGCCCCGCCGGCGTCGGACCCGGTCGCGTACACCTCGACCACCTCACGGCCGGTCACCCAGCGCAGGGCGTCGAAGTCGTGGATGAGGCAGTCGCGGTAGATCCCCCCGGACACCGGCAGGTACGCGGCCGGCGGCGGCGCCTGGTCGGCCGTCATCGCCCGGACGGTGTGCAGCCGCCCCAGCCGGCCGGAGCGCACGGCCGCCCGCGCGGCCGTGTAGCCCCGGTCGAAGCGGCGCTGGAACCCCATCTGCAGCACGGTCCCGGCGGCGTCGACCTCGGCCAGCGCGGCCAGCGTGTCCGGCAGGTCGACCGCGACGGGCTTCTCGCAGAACACCGGGAGTCCGGAGCGTGCCGCCCGGCCGATCAGTTCGCCGTGGGCCGAGGTGGCCGCCGTGATCACCACGGCGTCCACGCCCCAGGTGAAGACCTCGTCCACGCCGGGTGCCGCGGTCGCGCCGAGACGGTCCGCGAGGGCATGGGCCCGGGCCGTGTCGACGTCCGTGATGATGAGCGAGCCGACCTCGCGGTGGCGGCTGAGCGTGGCCGCGTGGAATGTCCCGATACGACCCGCTCCGATGAGTCCGATGCGCATGGGAACAACCTGGAGGCCCACCCACCGTCGTGTCAACGGTTTGTCCGGACAACCGGACTACACGACTTCCCGTCATCAGGCACCGGAGCTACGCTCGGGCCGTGCCGAAACCTGATGTGGATCCGACCGTCTCCCTCCGGCTGAGCGTCGACCGGAGCAGCCCGGTGCCGCTGTACTTCCAGCTCTCGCAGCAGCTGGAGGCCGCGATCGAGCACGGGGAACTGACGCCGGGCAGCCTGCTGGGCAACGAGATCGAGCTGGCCGCGCGGCTCGGCCTGTCCCGGCCCACCGTCCGCCAGGCCATCCAGTCCCTCGTCGACAAGGGTCTGCTGGTGCGCCGCCGCGGTGTCGGCACCCAGGTCGTGCACAGCCAGGTCAAGCGCCCGCTGGAGCTGAGCAGCCTCTACGACGACCTGGAGGCGGCCGGGCAGCGCCCCGCGACCCGCGTGCTCGTCAACACCGTCGAGCCCGCCTCCGCCGAGGTCGCCGCCGCGCTCGGCGTGCCCGAGGGAGCGGAGGTGCACCGCGTCGAGCGGCTGCGCCTCGCGCACGGCGAGCCGATGGCGCACCTGTGCAACTACCTGCCGGCGGGCCTGCTCGACCTGGCGAGCGAGCACCTTGAGGCGACCGGCCTCTACCGTCTGATGCGCGCCGCCGGCATCACGCTGCACAGCGCCCGGCAGTCCGTCGGGGCCCGCGCCGCCACCCTCGCCGAGGGCGAACGCCTCGGCGAGCCCGAGGGCGCCCCGCTGCTCACCATGCAGCGCACCACGTTCGACGACACGGGCCGGGCAGTGGAGTTCGGCACCCACACCTATCGCGCCTCCCGCTACTCGTTCGAGTTCCAGCTGCTCGTGCGTTCCTGAGCCGCCGGGGCCGGGACGAGCGTGCACCGCGCCGCCGACCGGGGCCTCACACCCGGTGCCCGCAGCGGGCGCGAGTTGACGTACGCCGCGCCCCGCGCACCCGCCGCCCGCGCCGTCCCGCGCCCTTCCCCGCTCCCCTGCGGCCCACCGGGCGGCCGCGTGAGGCAGAATCGGCCCCGATGAGCACCTACCGCGACCTGACCCACCGCGGCTCCGCCCGGGCCACCGTCCTGCGGACCGTCGGCACGCGCGAGCGCCGTTCCCATCTGACCGCGCCGCGCGTTCCCACGGTCGGCATCGACATCGGCGGCACGAAGGTGATGGCGGGTGTCGTCGACGCCGACGGCGTCATCCTGGAGAAGCTCCGTGCCGAGACGCCCGACAAGTCCAAGAGCCCCAAGGCCGTCGAGGACACCATCGTCGAGCTGGTCCTGGACCTCTCCGACCGGCACGACGTGCACGCCGTGGGCATCGGCGCGGCCGGCTGGGTGGACGCGGACCGCAACCGTGTCCTGTTCGCCCCCCATCTGTCCTGGCGCAACGAGCCGCTCCGCGACCGTCTCGCCGGGCGGCTCGCCGTCCCCGTCCTGGTCGACAACGACGCCAACGCCGCCGCCTGGGCCGAGTGGCGCTTCGGCGCCGGCCGCGGCGAGGACCATCTCGTCATGATCACGCTCGGTACCGGCATCGGTGGCGCCATCCTGGAGGACGGCCAGGTCAAGCGCGGCAAGTTCGGGGTCGCGGGCGAGTTCGGCCATATGCAGGTCGTGCCCGGCGGCCACCGCTGCCCGTGCGGCAACCGCGGCTGCTGGGAGCAGTACAGCTCCGGCAACGCCCTGGTCCGCGAGGCCAGAGAGCTGGCCGCCGCCGACTCCCCGGTCGCCTACGGGATCATCGAGCACGTCAAGGGGAACATCTCCGACATCACCGGCCCGATGATCACGGAGCTGGCCCGCGAGGGCGACGCGATGTGCATCGAACTGCTCCAGGACATCGGCCAGTGGCTCGGTGTCGGCATCGCCAACCTGGCGGCCGCCCTGGATCCCTCCTGCTTCGTGATCGGCGGCGGGGTCAGCGCGGCCGACGACCTGCTGATCGGCCCCGCCCGGGACGCCTTCCGGCGCCACCTCACCGGCCGCGGCTACCGCCCCGAGGCCCGTATCGCGCGCGCCCAGCTGGGCCCGGAGGCCGGCATGGTCGGCGCGGCGGACCTGGCCCGGCTCGTCGCCCGCCGTTTCCGGCGCGCCAACCGGCGCCGCGTGGAGCGCCACGAGCGCTACGAGCGGTACGCGCAGGCCCGCCGCACCCTGAAGGGGTCACTGTGACCGCCACCTCGATACCGCGTCCGACGTCCGCGTCCGACGGCTCCCCGCAGCCCCCCGAGGACCGGGGGCACATGATCCGCCGCAGGGCGCTGACCCTGCTGATCATCGTGCTGCTCATCGGCGTGCCGGCCGGTTACCTGATGATCTCCGCCAACCAGAGCCGCAACAGCGGCAAGGACAAGGAGGCGAAGTACTCGGCGACCGGTCTGAGCTGGGGCTGGCCCTCACGCGTGCAGCGCCGCCTCTACCAGGTGACCATTCCGATGGACGCCCGGAAGGTCGCGTACTACGAGACGAACAACTGGAAGACCAGCCGCCTGTACGTGCAGTTCAGGACCAGCGAGGGCGGCCTGGCCCAGTTCCTCGGCGACCTGGACACCACCCCGGCCGCGTTGAAGAAGGGCGACATCGCCATCGGCACGCGCGACCGGCACATCGCCGGCTGGACCTTCACGGGCCCCGGCGCCTGGTCCGGCCTGACGCACGCGCAGAAGAACCCGGCGCCCACCCTGGACGTCGTGGTGAACCGGTCCGATCCCGGGCGGCCGATGGTGTACGTCGTCTCGCGCACCATCCCCTGACCACCGGGAGCCGGTTGTCAGACCCCGCCCGTACAGTCGAAGACGTCTGGTGCGACGAAGCGGCGGGAGGTGACCGGACGTATGGGAGACCCGGCGGTGGACGAGGCCGTGCCGGTGCGTCTGGCCGCGGTGTTCCTGCCCGCTCCGCTGCCGCGCCGGGGACGGGTCGCCTTCTGGGACCCGGAGGGCGGGCCGCTGCCGTCGGGGGGCGCCGAGGAGCTGACGGTCGTGCGACGGCACGGGGCCGGCGTGCGCAGGAGCACGGTGCCCGCGGTGTCGCTGCCGGTGGGGGAGGCCCTGCCGCTGCTCGCCAGGGCCCGGCGCGATCCTTCCGCGCATCCCGCCACCGCCTGCTGGGGCGCGGCCGCGCTGCACGCCCTGCGGCTCGTGGCACGGGGGCGGCTGCTGCCCGGGCTCACCCCCGAGGGGTTCGACGCCTGGCGGGCCGGGCCGCTGGAGCCCGACGACACCGCCCACCTCCGGGCGGTTGCCGCCGCTCTGCCGTACGAGGGCCATGCCGTCCCGCTCCCGGGCAGGGGCCCCCTCATGCTGCCGGAGCCGGAGGTTCTCGTCCGGTCCTTCCTGGACGCCGTCGCGGACACCCTGCCACGAACTCCGGCCGCCGCGCACACCGCCGGCGGGCCGTTCGCCGCGCACGAGCCGCAGCACCTGCCCCAGGCGTACGCATGGGCCGCGGAGGTCGCGGCGGGCATGGACGCGGGCGTCCGGATCTCGCTGCGCCTGGACCTGACGGCCCGGCAGCTGTTCGACGACGTCGGCGAGGGCGGCCGCCGCGCCGGAGCGGCGATCGTGCAGGTGCACAGCCTCGCCGACCCGACCCTCGTCGTCGACGCGGCGGCGCTGTGGGACGGTGAGGCGGAGACGTCGTTCGGCCCCGGCGCCCGGGTGGACGCGGCCCTCGCGGTGCGCCGCGCGGCCCGGGTCTGGCCGCCGCTCGCCCGGCTCTGCGAGCAGCTCGTGCCGGATGTACTGGCCCTGTCCGACGAGGAGTTGGGCGAGCTGCTGGGCGTCGCGGCCACCCGGCTGAGCGGGGCCGGGGTCGCGGTGCACTGGCCCCGTGACCTGGCGCACGACCTGACCGCGGCGGCCGTCGTGCGGCCCGCGCCGGGCTCGGCGACCGACGGCACGGGCTTCTTCGACAGCGAGGAACTGCTGCAGTTCCGCTGGCAGCTGGCGCTCGGCGGTGATCCGCTCACCGAGACGGAGATGGACGCCCTGGCGGAGGCCCACCGTCCGGTCGTCCGGCTGCGCGACCGGTGGGTGCTGGTCGACCCGGCGCTCGTGCGCAAGGCCCGCAAGCGCGAGCTGGGACTGCTCGACCCCCTCGACGCGCTGTCCGTCGCGCTCACCGGCAGTGCGGAGGTCGACGGCGAGACGGTGCCGGCGGTGCCGGTGGGCGCTCTGGCCGCGCTGCGGGACCGGCTGACGCAGGGCGTCGGCCCGGTGGAGCCGCCCCCGGGACTGGCCGCCCGGCTGCGGGACTACCAACTGCGGGGCCTGGGCTGGCTGGACCTGATGACCTCGCTCGGGCTCGGCGGCTGTCTCGCCGACGACATGGGGCTCGGCAAGACGGTCACCGTCATCGCCCTCCACCTGCGCCGGGCACGGCGGGAGCCGACCCTGGTGGTCTGCCCGGCCTCGCTGCTGGGCAACTGGCAGCGGGAGATCACCCGGTTCGCCCCCGGTGTCCCCGTCCGCCGGTTCCACGGCCCGGACCGCGCCCTGGACGGCCTGGACGGCGGCTTCGCGCTCACCACCTACGGGACGATGCGGACGGCGGCCCCGCTCCTGGCCGGACAGCCGTGGGGCATGGTCGTCGCGGACGAGGCGCAGCACGTCAAGAACCCGTACTCGGCGACGGCGAAGGCCCTGCGCACCGTCCCGTCCCCCGCGCGCGTGGCGCTCACCGGCACCCCCGTGGAGAACAACCTCTCCGAACTGTGGGCGCTGCTGGACTGGACGACCCCGGGCCTGCTCGGCCCCCTGAAGTCCTTCCGCGCCCGGCACGCGCGCGCCGTGGAGAACGGCGAGGACGCGGAGGCGGTGGAGCGGCTCGCCCGTCTGGTCCGGCCCTTCCTGCTGCGCCGCAAGAAGTCCGACCCGGGCATCGTGCCCGAGCTTCCGCCGAAGACGGAGACGGACCACCCGGTGCCGCTCACCCGCGAACAGGCCGCGCTCTACGAGGCCGTCGTGCGGGAATCGATGCTGGCGATCGAGACGGCGGAGGGCATCGCCCGCCGGGGCCTGGTCCTCAAACTCCTCGGCTCGCTCAAGCAGATCTGCGACCACCCCGCGCTCTACCTGAAGGAGGACCCGCCGACGGCCGCGGGCCTGACCGCCCGCTCCGGCAAACTCGCGCTGCTGGACGAGCTGGTGGACACGCTGCTGTCCGAGGACGGCTCGGCGCTCGTCTTCACGCAGTACGTCGGCATGGCCCGGCTGATCACCGCCCACCTGGCCTCCCGCGCGGTGCCGGTGGAACTGCTGCACGGGGGCACACCGGTGCCCGACCGCGAGCGGATGGTGGACCGCTTCCAGAGCGGGGCGACCCCGGTGCTGGTCCTCTCCCTGAAGGCCGCGGGCACGGGCCTGAACCTCACGCGCGCGGGCCATGTCATCCACTTCGACCGCTGGTGGAACCCGGCGGTGGAGGAACAGGCCACGGACCGCGCGTACCGCATCGGCCAGACCCAGCCGGTCCAGGTCCACCGTCTGATCACCGAGGGCACGGTGGAGGACCGCATCGCCGAGATGCTGGAGTCGAAGCGTGCGCTGGCCGACGCGATCCTCGGCTCCGGCGAGGCGTCCCTGACCGAACTGACCGACCGGGAGCTGTCGGACCTGGTGTCCCTGAGGAGGCCGGGGTGAACGGCACGGGTGAGGAACGGCCCGGGACACAGGCACGCCTCCCCGGCGGGGCGCGCCCGGAGAGCGAGGCCCATCCGGGGGAAAAGACGTGCCCCGGCGGTGAGTCGGGCTTCGGTGACAGGGCGCGCCGGGGGGACGAGAGTCGCTCCGAGGCCGAGGCGTGTCCGGGGGGCGAGAAGGGCTTCGGGAGTGAGGCGGGTCTCGACGACGGCACGCGCCGGGGGTCTGCGGCGCGCCCGGAGGACGAGAGGGACCCCGGCGGCGGGACGCGCTCCGGCGGCGACATACGTCCGGAGGGCGACGGGCGTCCTGCCGATGCGGTGCGTCGCGCGCTGAGGGCCGCGCGGCAGCGGGCCGACGACCAGGTCAGGGGCGCCCGCGCGGAGCAGCCCGCCGCGGACGCGGACGCCGCCTCGCCCGGCGGGGACGCGGAGCCGGCGACCCGGCCGGGGGA
>NZ_JBHUDX010000051.1:0-50123 GCF_042678285.1 Streptomyces caeni | reverse complement strand
TCATTTCGAGCAAGAGCTTCATGCCGTTCGTCTGGTACCGGATCGCACTCGGCGTCGCCATCATCGCGCTGGTCGCCGCAGGTGTGCTCAGCCCGCACGCGGCCGAGTCGGCGGGCTGATCCCGGCGCGGCGCGCGACCGCGCCGAACCCCGACGTCCGCCCGGCGAACGATCGTGACCAACCGCATACGGCCCCTGTAGCCGTGTGGTAGCGCGCTGTCAGCCCTTGCCCCTAGGCTTGTGCGCATGTCCCCCGATTCCCTGAGCCCTGGTTCCGCACGTTCCGCCGACGACTTAAACGAGCGGATCCGTGCCCTGTGGCTGCGCGCGGGCGGTTCCCTGTCGGCCCAGGAGCGCGCGGAGTACGAGCTGTTGGTCGTGGAATGGGCGGCGGCGATACGCGGCAAGGTCATCGAGGCGGCCTGACCCACCCTCACCGGCCGCCGTCCAGCAGGCGCTGGAAGGCCGTCGGCCGTGGACGCCCGGGCAGGAACCCCTTGATCCGCCGAGTGCACTCGCCCGCCTCCGCACGGCTCGTGTCCACCTCCAGGTCGTAGACACCACGGGCGTGCACCAGCTCCGGCTGCCGCACCGCCGGCCCCGACGGGCGGTCACCACGGGCCCGTGCACACCTCTCCAGTTCCTCGCGCGGGCAGCGCATCCCCACCAGCATCGCGTCCTGCGGCGGGAACAGGTCGAGACAGTCCCGCAGCCGCCATTCCTCGCCGAGCACGTGGTCGACGACGACGTTTCCGCCACCGGCGGCCATCCCGGCGACGGCCCGGTGGTAGCCCCGCCACGTGCGGCGCAGCAACGCCTTCAGCTCCACCGGCGACAGAGGCGGCCCGGAGCGCATCGCGTGGAACGCGTCGACGGGCATGTGGAGCCAGGGCTCATCCACGATCCGCAGCGACCGGGCCGCGATGCTCCGCTTCCCCGCGCTCGACGTGCCGTTGAGGAAGACGACCGGCCCGCCGCGCGGGGGCTCACCGGCCGCCGGCCACCCGCAGCACGGCACCGGTGGTGTAGGACGACTCGGGCGACATCAGCCATGCGATCGCCGCGGCGACCTCCTCGGCCCGGCCGGCACGGCGCAGAGGAGTCGTGGCCGCCACGCGCTCGGGGCGGCCCGGGTCACCCATCGCCCGGTGAATGTCGGTGTCGATCACCCCGGGTGCCACCGCGTTGACCCGGATGCCGTCCTGGCCCAGTTCCTTGGCCAGGCCCAGCGTCAGGGCGTCGACCGCGGCCTTGGTCGCCGCGTAGTGCACGTACTCGCCGGGACTGCCCAGCGTCGCCGCGGCCGACGACACATTGACGATCACACCGCCGCCGCGCGCCGGCATCTCCCTGGCGGCGCGGCGTGAACACAGCAGCGCGCCCAGCAGGTTGACCTCCACGACCCGGCGCAGATCGGCCGGGTCCGTGTCCGCCAGCCGGCCCAGCGGACCCGTCACCCCGGCGTTGTTGACGAGGCCGGTCACGGGCCCGAGCGCCTCGGCGGCCGTCTCGAAGAGCCGGTCGACATCGGCCTCCTCGGAGGTGTCCACCCGCACGGTGACACACCGGACGCCCGACGCCCGTACGGCGGTCGCGGTGTGCTCCGCGGCCTCGCCGTCCCGCACGTACCCGAGCACCACGTCGTGCCCGTCCGCCGCGAGCCGCACACACGTCGCGGCACCGATCCCGCGGCTGCCTCCGGTGACCACCGTGACCGGACGCGTCATAGGTACCCTTCCGCCGAAGGCCGGTGACGTCGTCGAACACCCCGAAGACGTCGAAGACGTCGATCACTCCACGATCGCAGACGCGCCGGGTGTCTCGGCCTGCCTCGCCCGCAGGACGGTGATGGCGCGTTCGCACCAGTCGTGGTTGCCCTGCTCGAAGGCGAGGCCGCGCAGACACGTCAGATAGGGACCGATACGGGCACCGTGGCGCAGGAACTCCTCCTCGGTGCGATCGCCCCGCATGGCGTGCAGCAGCGTGCCGAACACCTCGACCTTGGCCCGGGCGAAGGCGGCCCGCTCGGCCAGCTGCGCGATCAGCGTCCCCGTGTCGACCCGCTCGGCGGCCTGCACCTTGACGAGCAGGTCGTCACGGATGAAGGAGGGCTTTGCGTCCGCGGCCGAGAAGTGCTCCAGCTCGGCCAGGCCGGCCTCGGTGACCCTGAACAGGCGCTTGGTGGGCCGAGTCTCCTGGACCACTTCGCGGCCCGTGATCAGCCCGTCCCGCTCCAGCCGGGTCAGCTCGGCGTACAGCTGCTGGGGCTGTGCGTACCAGAAGTTCGCCACCCCCAGGTCGAACGCCTTGGCGAGCTGGTACCCGCTCAGTTCCTCGTCCAGCAGCGCCGCGAGCACGGCGTGGCGCAACGCCATCGGATCGCTTCCCTCCTGCCGCTGTCCACGGACACCCCAGCCATGATACTCAAGAATATGACTACTCATATTCATGACTATGGGGAGAAGCAGTGACCGCAACCGAGCGCTTCCGCGAGGCCGTCGACAACCGCGACCTCACCGCCCTGGAGGACCTGTTCACCGAGGACATCCGCCTCTACAGCCCCGTGAAGTTCCAGCCCTTCGAGGGCCGGCCGATGGTGCTGGGACTCTTCGGGGTCCTGATGCGCACCTTCGACGACTTCCGCTACATCGGGCAGTACACGGGCGCGGGCGAGACCGGCGCCGACGGCACCGAGTCCCCCTCGACGGTCCTGCTCTTCCGGGCGACCGTGGACGGCAGGGAGATCCACGGCATCGACCTGCTGCACTTCGACGACAACGGCCGGATCAAGGAGTTCACGGTGATGGTGCGGCCGCAGTCCGCCGTGCACGCGCTGGGCCAGGCGGTCCTCGCGGGTCTGGTCGCCGACGGTCTCGTCCCGGCGCCCGCCGCGGGGTGAGGGGCACCTGTTCCGGTCTCGGATCGAGGCCGTCGCCACCGGTCTGCCGGCACCGGTCCCGCGAAAGGGCCCGCACGGCCCCTTGGCTGCGCCCGCCACGTCCCCAACACTGATCCGATGACGCAGCGTGTGGAGCTCGCGACCGTGTTGGACCGGCTGGCCGTCGACGGACTCGTCACCGAGTACGCGGTGGCCGTGGACGACGGCGACTGGGAGGCGTACCAAGGGCTGTTCACGGCCGACGGCCGTGCCGACTACCGCTCGGCCGGCGGGATCGAGGGCGACGCCGGGCAGGTCGCGGCATGGCTCGCCCGGACGATGCGGCTGTTCCCGGTGCGCCAGCACCTGATCGTCAACCGGCGCGTCCGGTTCGGCGTCCTGGAACAGGACGTGGGCGACACGGCCCGGGTACAGGCCGACTACGTCAATCCGATGCGGTTCGCGGCAGAGGACGGCGGACCGTCCGAACCCGACTTCGTCTGCGGCGGCCGGTACGCGTTCGCGTTCCTGCGCACGGACGAGGGCTGGCGGCTGCGTGAGATGGTCGTCCAGGAGAAGTGGCGACGTGCCCCGCACGGGCAGGAGGCGGCCGACTGAGCGAGTCCCCGTGGACCGCCGGGCCCTCTGTCGGAGATCGTCGGCGGCGCGCACACTGGAAGCACGCACCGGGGAGGAGACGCCGCATGAGGATGCCCGGCGACTGGCTCGCCTCCCGGTGGCGGCGCGGTGCCGCCGCCGTGCTGGCGGGTGCGCTGCCGATGTCCGCCTTTCCCGCCCCCTCGTGGTGGTGGTTCGCGTATGTCGCGCTGGTCCCGTGGATCCTGCTCGCCCGCTCCGCCCCGACCGGCAGGCGGGCCGCCTACGACGGCTGGCTGGGCGGATTCGGCTTCATGACGGCCGTGCACCACTGGCTGATACCGAACCTGAACGTGTTCACGTTCGTCATCGCGGCGCTGCTCGGCGCGCTCTGGGCCCCCTGGGGCTGGCTGGTGCGGCGCTTCCTCGCCGGGGTCCCCTCCCCGGGGCGGATCGGCGCCGCCCTTCTCGTCCTGCCCTCCGGCTGGCTGATGGTGGAACTCGTCCGCTCCTGGCAGGGGCTCGGCGGCCCCTGGGGGCTGCTCGGGTCGAGCCAGTGGCAGGTGCAGCCCGCGCTGCGGCTCGCGTCGGTCGGTGGAGTGTGGCTGCTGAGCTTCCTCGTCGTGGCCGTCAACGTCGCCGTGGCCGTGCTCGTGTCGCTGCGCCGCTCGCGTGTCCCCGCCGTGGCCGGGCTCGTCGCGACGGCCGTAGTGGCGTCGGCGGCCTGGGTCTGGGCGCCGCGGCCCGTCCCCGACGGGCGGGTGCGGATCGCGGTCGTCCAGCCCGGGGTCATCGACGGGGCGGAGAGCGGCGACAAGCGGTTCGCCCGCGAGGAGCAGCTGACCCGGAGGCTCGCGGGGCAGCACGTGGACCTGGTCGTCTGGGGCGAGAGCAGCGTCGGCTTCGACCTTGCGCGGCGTCCCGATCTCGCCGGCCGGATCGCGGCGCTGTCCCGGCTGGTGAAGGCCGACATCCTGGTCAACGTGGACGCCCGCCGCTCCGACCGCCCGGGCATCTACAAGAGCTCCGTGCTCGTGGGCCCGGACGGCCTCACCGGCCAGCGCTACGACAAGATGCGACTCGTCCCGTTCGGCGAGTACATACCGGCGCGATCCGTGCTCGGCTGGGCCACCTCGGTCGGCAGGGCGGCCGCCGAGGACCGCAGGCGCGGCACCGAGCAGGTGGTGATGAACGTGGGGCGCGGGCTGCGCGTCGGCCCGATGATCTGCTTCGAGTCCGCGTTCCCGGACATGAGCCGCCATCTCGCGGACGACGGCGCGGCGGTGCTGATCGCCCAGTCGTCCACATCGACGTTCCAGCAGAGCTGGGCGCCCGCGCAGCACGCCTCGCTGGCCGCGTTGCGCGCCGCCGAGACCGGCCGCCCCATGGTGCACGCCACGCTGACCGGTGTCTCCGCCGTCTACGGCCCCGGCGGGGAGCGCATCGGCTCCTGGCTCGGCACGGACGCGAGCACCTCGGCGGTCTACGACATCCCGCTGGCCCGCGGCGTCACCCCGTACGTCCGCTACGGCGACTGGCCGGTGTACGCGTCCCTGGGGATCCTCGCCGCGCTGTGCGCGGCGGAGGGCGTCCGGGCTCTCAGCGGGCGGCGGCGCGCTCCCGCACCGCAGCCACCACCCGCTCGCACAGTTCGTGGGTCGCCAGTGCGTCACGGGCGCTGAGCACCGTGCCGGCCCGGACGGCGTCGAGGAAGGCGAGTGCGGCCTGCTCGATGCCGCGCTGCCGGGCCACCGGCACCCAGTCCCCGCGCCGCCGCACGGTCGGCTGGCCCTTGTGGTCGACGATCTCCGCCAGGTTCAGCACCTGCCGCTTGGTGTCCTGCCCGGAGACCTCCAGGATCTCCTCCGCCGAACCGCTCAGCCGGTTCATCACGCCGAGCGCGGTGAATCCGTCCCCGGCCAGCTGGAGCACCACATGGTGCAGCAGCCCGCCCTCGGTGCGGGCGCGCACCGTCACGTCGTCGACCGGTCCCGGCACCAGGAACCGCAGCGTGTCCACGACATGGATGAAGTCGTCGAGGATCATCGTGCGCGGGTCCTCGGGCAGGCCGACGCGGTTCTTCTGCATCAGGATGAGCTCGCGCGGATGGTCGGCGCACTGCATGTAGCCGGGTGCGTAGCGCCGGTTGAAGCCGACCGCCAGAGCGACGCCGCGCTCCTCGGCGAGCCGCACCAGCCGTTCGGAGTCGGCGAACTCGTAGGCGAGGGGCTTGTCGACATACGTCGGCACGCCCGCCTCCAGGAGCCGGGCGACGATCTCCGGGTGGGCGGCGGTGGGCGCGTGCACGAACGCCGCGTCGAGGCCCTGGGCGAGGAGCGCGTCCAGATCGGTGTGCCGCTGCTCCGGGGGAAGGCGCAGACCGTCCGCGACACGGTGGAGCGTCGCGGGGGTCCTCGTCTGGAGATGCAGTTCGAGCCCCGGCTGCAACGCCAGCACCGGCAGGTACGCCTTCAGCGCTATGTCTCCGAGTCCGATGCAGCCGACCTTCACAGGATGTCTCCTAGGGGTTGCCGACGGGTGCCTCACCGGAAGCATACGGCTGCTGCGGGGGGCGCCAGCCGACGATGTCGTCCAGTCCCCGCAGGAAGAGGGTGGGGGCGACCCGGGACACCCCGGAGACCAGGGCGTCGCGCACGACGATGCCGGGGCGGCTGGGCATCAGGTTCAGCCGGGCCGTGCCGACGGCCTTGCGGACGATCGTCATGGTGCGGGGCAGCCGGGCCGCCGTGTAGGTGGCGAGAGCGTCGGTGGTGGAGGTCCCGCCGCTCGCGCTGCGCCGGGACACGGCGTGGGCCAGCACGATCGCGTCCTCGATGGCCTGGTTGCCGCCCTGGCCGAGCAGGGGCGGCATGGCGTGCGCGGCGTCGCCGAGCAGCACGACCCGGCCGGAGTGGAAGGCGGGCGGCGGCTCGGCGATGTGGTGGACGTCGTGCCGCAGGACGTCGCCGGGGCGGGCCGCGGCGAGGACGGCCGGGACCGGATCGTGCCAGTCCCCGAACCGGCGCACGAGCTCGGCCTTCTCGTCGCCGTCCGGCGCGCGCTCCCCGGCGGGCTCGAGGGCCGCGGCGTACGCGTACACCCTGCCGTCCTTCATCGGCTGGGTTCCCCACAGGCGGCCCCGGCCCCACGTCTCGTGAGGCGCCACCTCCACCCCCGGCAGCGGCATCGTGATCCGCCAGGTGGTGAATCCGCTGTACACGACGCCGGGATGCCCCGGAAACAGCGCGCGGCGTACGGCGGAGTGGATGCCGTCGGCGGCGACGACCAGGTCTGCCTCCAGGTCCCCGTCGGGGGTGGTGACGCGGGCCGGGCGGCCGGCGGCGTCACCGGGGTCGGCGAGGGTCGCGGGCGCGCCCGTGCGGACGGTGCCGGGCGGGAGCCGGTCGGCCAGGCGGTCGATCAGGGTGGCGCGGTGCAGCAGCACGATCGGGCCGCCCAGGCGTTCGGCCACCGCGGCGCCGTCGGACCGCATCAGCCAGCGCCCGCTCGGGGTGCGCAGCCCTCCGTCGCCCTGCCAGGCGGCAAGGCCCCGGATCTCGTCCCCGAGCCCGATGACGTCCAAGGCGCGCAGGGCGTTGGGGGACAGCGAGATTCCGGCGCCGGCCGGCTCCAGCGAGCCGGCCCGTTCCAGGACGGTGACCCTCCGGCCGGCGCGGTGCAGGGCGACCGCCGCGGTCAGGCCCCCGATCCCTCCCCCGATGACGACGGCGTGTGACGACTGTGCCATGGCTCCTCCTCGTGCCCACGAAAGACACTACGCCTGTAGTGAGTGGTGCGGCGACCTTACTACAGATGTAGTAGGACGGGTAGGTTGGCCTCCATGTCCGTACACACCACGGGCGCCTCCCGCGCCGACCTCGTCGCCGACACCGCCCTCGCCCTGCTCGCCGCGCGCGGTATGCGCGGGCTCACACACCGGGCGGTGGACGGGGCGGCGGGGCTGCCCCAGGGCTCGACCTCGAATCTGGCGCGGACACGCCTGGCCCTCCTGGAACTCGCGGTGCGACGTCTCGCCGACCGGGAGGCGCGGGTGCTCGCGCTGCACGAGATGCCCGACCCGGCGGCCGGGTCCGGCGCGGTGGTGGACGGCCTGGCCCTGGCGGCCCACCGCTCCCTGACCCAGGGCCGCGATCTGACGCTGGCGCGCTACGAACTGGCCCTGGAGGCCACCCGCCGGCCCGAACTGCGCCGGCACTTCGACGCGGCCGGGGCCCGCTTCCGCGACCAGCTCACCGGCCTCGTCGCCGCCATAGGTTCCACCGACCCGGCCCGGCACTCGCTGTCGCTGCTGGCCTGGCTGGACGGGCTGCTGTTCTCGTGCGTGGCCGGGTCCTTCACGGCGGAGGCCCCGAGCCTCGACTGGATGCGCGCCGGTCTGCGGGAACTGCTCGACGGGATGCTCGGCCGCTGACCGCCCCCCGCACGGGCGTGGCGGTGGCGGGTGGGGCCCGGCCAGAATGCGGTGGTGACCACTCAGCGCCGTGAACCCGCCCTGAACGCCGACGAGCGCGCCATGCTGGAGGGCTGGCTCGACTACCACCGCCAGACGCTCGCACGGAAGTGCGAGGGCCTCACCGACGCCCAGCTCAGGACCGCCTCGGTGGAGCCGTCCGAGCTGTCCCTGATGGGCCTCGTACGGCATATGGCGGAGGTGGAACGGGGCTGGTTCCGCAAGGTTCTCGTCGGTGACGATCCGGGGCCGGTCTACGGCGGGGACGAGGACCCGGATGCCGAGTTCCACCTCACCGAGGCCGACACATGGCAGGAGGCGTACGCCACTTGGCAGGCCGAGATCGCGGTCGCGCGCCGCCACGCGGCCCGCTTCGGCCTGGACGACCTCTCCGAGGGCCCGAGCAGGTTCACTGACGAGCGGTTCAGCCTGCGCTGGATCTACACCCACATGATCGAGGAGTACGCCCGCCACAACGGCCACGCCGACCTGATCCGCGAGCGGATCGACGGGGCCACCGGGGACTGACGTCACCCACGGAGGGCGCGCGCCCTCCGTACGGGGGCCGAGATCACCCGTGCGGGGCATCCTGCGCCTGTCCGCTCCCCTAAGCGGACCGGACGCAGCAGAGTTGCGCGGGTGCATCGAACGACGACGACCGCAACGCTGCTCCTGGTCACCGTGGCCGTCTCGGCCCTCGCCGGCTGTGTCACCGTCCAGCGACCGCCCGCACCGGGCGCGTCGTCGGCTCCCTCGCGCCCCTCCGCGCCGCGCGCGGACGGCGGCAGACAGCCGCACGTCGTCCAGGCCCCGGCGCGGGAGGCGCTGGAGATGGTCCGTCCCTCCGACGACCCGCCGCCGTCGGCCGCCGCCCCGAACGGCACGGCCCGGCCGGGCCCCACCGCGGCACGGACGGCCGGTCCGCACCGCCCGTCCACGGCCCCGGGCCCGTCTTTTCCCGGGCCGTACACCGGCGGGCGACCGTCCGCCTCCGCGGCGATCCCGAAGAACCCCGATGTGTGCGCGCTCGGCCGCAGATACGGGGGGTGGCGGCCGGACAGCCCCGAGGTTGCCATCTGCGGACGCGTCTACGGGCCTTGAGGCGCCGCTCGGGGCGGGACGAGTGGGAGACGCGTGCGGGGCGCGTACGGACGATTCAGGGCCTAGGGGGTGTTTCGAAAGTCCTGTGCGGTGCCCGCGGTGTCCGGTGCGTGCTCTCGGCGTGCCGGACGAAAGCCCTCGTACTGGACGTACTCGGGGTTCCGGCCGGCGCGCCGAGTGGGGGTGCCCCCTGCTCGAAGAGCCTGGGGGAGCGTCCCGGGCGCCGTGGGTGCTGTGCGGGACTTTCGAAACACCCCCTAGGGGCCCCGGGGCTTCAAGGGCGCCGCACGAGCCTGTGCCGGGCCGTCGTGACGGCTCCTACGGCCGCTGTCTCGGCGGCCCCAGCCTCCCGCCGCCGGGGCCGTCCGGGGGACCGGGCTCGGGCGCGCCCTCCGTCGGCCCCTCCCCCGCGAGCCTGCGCTCCAGCCGGCCGATCGCCGCCCTGACGCCGTGACCGTAGCCGTCGTCACCGAGGGCGCCGACCGCGCCGCGGGCCCGGTGCAGATGGGCACGGGCGGCCTCGCAACGGCCGAGCTTCACGTAGTCGGCGGCCAGGTTCAGATGGAGCGAGGGGTAGAACGCGCGGACGGCGAGCGCCCCATGGTGCCCGGCGAGGCGCTCGTCGGTGAGTTCCTCGGCGGCCGACAACGCTCTCAGGTCCCAGGCCAGTTCGTCCGCCGGGTCGTCCTGCGTGTCCGCCATGTAGTGCGCCAGCGTGCAGCGGTGCAGCGGGTCGCCGTCCTCGCCGATCTCGGCCCACAGCCGCAGAAAGCGGTCCCGGGCCTCCTCGCGGTCGCCGCCGTGGTGCAGCATCACGACCTGCCCGATACGGGTCATGACGGCGTCCGGCGCCGCCTGCTCCTGTCGCTTGGCCACCGCGTCCTCCACAATCGTCGCTCCCCCACCCATGACGCTAACCGCCCTCTGTGGCAATCGTGCTCAGGCCGCTCCGTACGGACGCTGGGCCATGCCGGTGACGACGCGAGGCGACCGGGACGGGCGAAGGCGGGGCCGGGCCGCTGCCGGGCCCCGCCCGGGGCTCACCCCACGTTCGGAATCGCCCAGTCGACCGGCTGGTGTCCCTGCCGGGCCACCGCCTCGTTGATCTGCGTGAACGGGCGCGAGCCGAAGAACTTCTTCGCGGACAGCGGCGAGGGGTGCGCGCCCTTGACGACGACGTGCCGCGTCTCGTCGATCAGCGGCAGCTTCTTCTGCGCGTAGTTGCCCCACAGCACGAACACCGCCGGGTCCTGCCGGCCGGCGACCGCGCGGATCACCGCGTCCGTGAACTTCTCCCATCCACGGCCCTTGTGCGAGTTCGCCTCGCCGGCGCGGACCGTCAGCACCGCGTTGAGCAGCAGCACGCCCTGCTGGGCCCACGGCATCAGATAGCCGTTGTCCGGCACCGGGGTGCCCAGCTCCTCGTGCATCTCCTTGTAGATGTTCCGCAGCGAGGGCGGGGTCTTCACCCCGGGCCGCACGGAGAAGCACAGGCCGTGCCCCTGACCCTCGCCGTGGTACGGGTCCTGGCCGAGGATGAGGACCTTCACCCGCTCGTACGGTGTGGCGTCGAGCGCGGCGAAGACCTCCTCGCGCGGAGGGTAGACGGGACCCTTGGCGCGCTCCTCCTCGACGAACTCCATCAGCTCCTTGAAGTAGGGCTGCTGCAGTTCGTCGCCCAGAACGCCCCGCCAGGACTCCGGCAGCATGGCGATGTCGGTCACGTCAACTTCCTCCGATGTGCGGTCACTTCCAGGTCTCAGAACCTACAGGCGACCACTGACAACGGACTCCCGGACCCCGCGCGCCGGGACTACCAGCTGGTCTTGCGGGACAGCTCCCACATCATCATGATCGTCGACGGGTCCAGGGCGCGCTCACCGCCGGAGATCTCCTCGCTCGCGGCGAGGAACTGCTTGCCCTGCCACAGCGGCAGCAGCCGGGCGTCGTCGACGAGGACCTGCTGGGCCTGCTCGAACTGCTTGACCACGTTCGCGCGGTCGCTCTCGCGCCGGGACTGGGGCAGCAGCACCCCGGTGATCTCCGGCGCCGGGTAGGGCGTGCCCAGCGCGTTCTGGTTGCCGACGAAGGGCGCGATGTAGTTGTCCGGGTCGGGGAAGTCGGGGAACCATCCGCGGCCGAAGACCGGGTACTCGCCCTTCTGGTAGCCGGTCACGTACGTCTTCCAGGGGCGGCTCTTGAGGGTGACCTGGAAGAGGCCCGAGTCCTCGAGCTGGCGCTTGATCTCCCGGAACTCCGGAGCGGTCTCGGAGCCGTAGCGGTCGACGGTGTACCAGAGGGTCAGCGGGACGCGCTGGGTGATGCCCGCTTCGCGGAGGATCTTGCGTGCCTTGGAGGTGCTGGGGTTCCCGAAGTGGTCGAAGAAGCCCGTGGTGTGGCCGGTGAGGCCCGCGGGGACCATGGAGTAGAGCGGCTCGACGGTGTCCTTGTAGACGTTGTGGGCGATCGCGTCCCGGTTCACGACCTGGGCCACCGCCTTGCGGACGGCGAGCTTGCCGGCCCACGGGTCCTTCGGGTTGAAGACCAGGTAGCTGATCTCGATGCCGGAGTTCTCCACGAGCTGGATGGTCTTGTCGTTGCCGCCGCTCTGGAGGGAGACGATGTCGGAGGCGGCGAGACCCCGGTAGGTGATGTCGATCTTCCGGTCCTTGAGGGCGTTCACCATGCTGGTGGAGTCCTGGAAGTAGCGGATGGTGACCGCGTTGTTCTTCCGCTTGGCGTAACCCTTGTAGTGGCTGTTCCCGACGAGCCGGGCCTGCTTGCCCTCCTCGTAGGACTCCAGCGTGTACGGCCCGGACCCGGTGATCTTGCCGTCCTTGCGCAGCTCCGTGGCCGGGTAGTCGGCCGGGTCGACGATCGACATGGCCGGCGTGGCGAGGACGAAGGGGAACGTTGCGTCCGCTTCGTTGAGGTGGAAGACGACCTCGCGGTCGCCCTTCACCTGGACCCGGTCCAGACTGCCCAGCAGTCCGGCCGGACCGCCGGACACATTGATCCGCTTGATGCGGTCGATCGAGTACTTCACGGCGCGGGCGTCGAGCTTGTCCCCGTTGGAGAACGTGAGCCCGTCACGCAGGACGCAGCGGTACGTCCGGTTCGCGGCGTCGGTGAAGGAGCAGTTCTGGGCGGCGTCGGGCCCCGGCTGGGTCGCCCCGTCCGGGTAGTTGAGGAGCGTCTGGTACACGTTGCGGAACAGCTCCCAGGAGTTGTCCCAGGCCGCGGCGGGGTCCAGCGTGCTCGGTGAGCTAGTGGTTCCCACGACGATCGGGCCCTTGTCGCCGGACGAGTCCGACGACAGAATTCCGCACCCGGTCACCAAAGATATGGATGCGATCGTCGCCAGCTGACGCAGACTTCGGTTCCTACTGAACACGCCTTGCTCCTCGAGCTGCCACACCAGGGATCGGCAGACAATACCGCAGTGCCGGGCCGGGTTCACCGTGCTCCACCCGGGCTCGTGACCAGCACGTGATGACAACGTTGTCATCACCCCCTGCCCGCATCGCTGCGACACGGGCGCGGGTTCCGTCACGAGTTCCGGCCCATCCGCGCCCGTGTCGAGATGTGCGTCAGGCGACCCCGGCGTTCAGGAAGACGCCGCCGTCGACGACCAGCGTCTGGCCCGTGATCCAGTCGGACTGATCCGAGGTCAGGAAGGCCGCGGCGCCGCCGATGTCGGAGGGCACGCCGAGCCGGCCGAGCGGGTAGGCCGCGGCGGCCTCCGCCTCCCGGCCCTCGTACAGGGCCTGCGCGAACTTGGTCTTCACCACGGCCGGCGCGATCGCGTTGACCCGTACCCGGGGCGCGAACTCGTGCGCCAGCTGCTGGGTCAGGTTGATCATCGCGGCCTTGCTGACCCCGTAGGCGCCGATGAAGGGCGAGGGTGCGAGGCCCGCGACCGAGGCGATGTTGACGATCGCGCCGCCGTTGTCCTTCTGCCAGGCGTGCCAGGTCCGCTGCGCGAAGCCGAGCGCCGAGATCACGTTGGTCTCGAACACCTTGCGCGCGACGCCCAGGTCGAGGTCCGCGATCGGCCCGAACACCGGGTTGGTGCCGGCGTTGTTCACCAGGAAGTCGACGCGGCCGAACGCCTCCATCGTGCGCTCGACGGCGGTGGCCTGGTGGGCCTCGTCGTGCGCCTTGCCCGGAACGCCGATGACCCGGTCTGCGCCGAGCTTCTCGGCGGCCTCCTTGAGCGCCTCCTCGTTGCGGCCGGTGATGCAGACGCGGTCGCCGCGCGCGACGAACGCCTCGGCGATCCCGTAGCCGATGCCGCGGCTGGCGCCCGTGACGAGGGCGACCTTGCCGGAGAGTTCAGGCAGTGCAGTCATGTGTCCGCTCCCGGCCCTAGTCGAGCGGTCCGCCGGCGACGTACAGCACCTGGCCGGAGACGAATCCGGCCGCTTCGCCCGTGAAGAAGGCGATCGCGTTGGCGATGTCGTCGGGCTCGCCGACGCGCTGCACGGGGATCTGGGTGGCGGCCGCGGCCTTGAAGTCCTCGAAGCCCATGCCGACGCGGTCGGCGGTGGCCTTGGTCATCTCGGTGGCGATGAAGCCGGGGGCGACGGCGTTGGCGGTGATGCCGAACTTGCCGAGTTCCTTGGCCAGCGTCTTGGTGAAGCCCTGCAGGCCGGCCTTGGCGGCCGAGTAGTTCACCTGGCCGCGATTGCCCAGCGCCGACGAGGAGGAGAGGTTGACGATACGGCCGAAGCCCGCGTCGACCATGTGCTTCTGGCAGGCGCGCGACATGAGGAAGGCGCCGCGCAGGTGCACGTTCATGACGGTGTCCCAGTCCGAGACGCTCATCTTGAACAGCAGGTTGTCGCGCAGCACGCCGGCGTTGTTGACGAGGATCGTGGGCGCGCCCAGTTCCCCGGCGATCCGCGCGACGGCGGCCTCGACCTGCGCCTCGTCCGAGACGTCGCAGCCGACGGCGACGGCCTTGCCGCCCGCGGCCGTGATCTTCTCCACGGTGTCCTTGCACGCGGCCTCGTCGAGGTCGATCACGGCGACCGCACGGCCCTCGGCGGCCAGTCGTACGGCGGTGGCGGCGCCGATGCCGCGCGCACCGCCGGTCACGACGGCGACCCGCTGCTCAGTGGTGGACATTGCTGGTTCTCCTCGCCCTTGGAAAGCCTGGAACACCTTCGGAAAGTCTGCGGCTCCACGGTACGCCCCACAGGTGAGCGACCGCTTAGTACCTTCAGCAGACGTGACGCTAGAAGCCCTGGCACCCGGTGTCAACGGCACACCCGGCGCATGTGATCCATTACCTCACCAGGAGGTCCAGCAACCGCTCCGCCTCCGCCGCCGGGTCGGCGGTCAGCCCGGTGTGCACGGGCCCGGGCCGGACGACCGTCGAACGCGGCGCGATCAGCCAGCGGAAGCGCCGCCCGGCGTCGTCGCGCGCCGCCTGCCCGGCCGCCTCGCCGCCCGCGCACACGCCCTCGACGGCACGGAGCGCTGCGCGCACCCCGGCCACATCGGCGTCCGGGTCCAGCGCGCACAGCTTCCCCTCGTCGAGGTGCGTCCGGGCCGCGACGAACGACTTCGCGCGGCAGTAGACGAGCACGCCCGCGTTGAAGCACTCGCCGCGTTCGACGCGCGGCACCACGCGCAGCAGCGCGTACTCGAACACGTCCCGCCCGCTCACCTGTCCGGCCGAGTTCACTTGTCCCCCTGACGGGTCTCAAGGCCCTGGATGCGTTCATGGATGACGGCGGCGCGGGCCAGCAGCAGGGCCGCGTACGCCCGGCGCAGCGCGTCCGGCGTGCCGAAACCGGGCTCGCCGGCCAGCCACTCCTCGGGGATGTCCGCGGTCACCTCGGTCAGCAGGTCGCCGGTGACGAGGGGCGCCAGTTCCGCGGCGGCGCCCGCGACGTCCGGCGCGAAGGGGGCGAGAACGTGCTCCGAGGCGTCGTAGGGCCTGGCGGCCGAGACCTCCGCGCCGGGCCAGTTGTGGTGCCAGATCATGGTGGCGCCGTGGTCGATGAGCCACAGGTCGCCGTGCCACATCAGGAGGTTGGGGTTGCGCCAGGAGCGGTCCACGTTGCCGACGAGCGCGTCGAACCAGAGGATCCGCCCGGCCTCCTCGGGGCCGACCGCGAACGCGAGCGGGTCGAAGCCGATCGCCCCGCTGAGGAAGTCCATGCCCAGGTTGAGTCCGCCGCTCGCCCTGAGCAGCCCCTGCACCTCCTGGTCCGGCTCGCCGAGGCCCAGTACCGGGTCGAGGCCGACGGTCACCAGGCCGGGCACCCGCAGGCCCAGCCGCCGGGCGAGTCCCGCGCAGACGACCTCGGCGACGAGTGTCTTGCGGCCCTGTCCGGCGCCGGTGAACTTCATGACGTACAGGCCCAGGTCGTCGGCCTCGACGAGCCCCGGCAGCGAACCGCCCTCGCGCAGTGGCGTGATGTAGCGGGTCGCGAAGACTTCCTTGAGCACCACCCCAGGTTACTGGGACGTTCGGGGGCCTTCCGGCGCGGCCCGTGTGCGCCGTGCGGCGACTCACGTCGGGAGCAGGTCAAGATGTGGACATCGTCTGAACAGGGAGCGCCCGCAGGCCGTACCTCCGTGCAGATCTACGAAGCATCCGTGGAAGGGAACGTCAGCATGACCAGCGAACCGCTACAGCCCGTCCAGGCACCGGCCCGCCGCACAGTCGTGGCGGCGGTCGGAGCGACGGGGCTCGCCGTCGCGCTGACCGCGTGCGGGGGCTCGGACGACACGTCGTCGAGTCCGGCCGGCGCACAGGGCAACGGCAGTCCGAGCAGCGGTGGCACGGACGGAGGTGAGAATGCGACGGCCGGCTCCGGCGGCACGGTGCTGGCGAAGACCTCCGACATCCCCGAGGGCGGCGGCAAGGTCTTCGCCGACCAGGGCGTGGTGGTGACCCAGCCGTCGGCGGGCCGGTTCAAGGCGTTCTCGTCCAAGTGCACCCACCAGGGGTGCGCGGTCAGGGACATCTCGAACGGTGTGATCACCTGCCCCTGCCACAACAGCGAGTTCTCCGCGACCGACGGCAGCGTGAAGAAGGGGCCCGCGACCCAGCCGCTGTCCACCGCGGAGATCACCGTGGCCGGGGACGAGATCAAGCTCGCCTGACCCCGCGCCTCCTCACCCCCGTGCCGCCCGGCGCGGTGGCGCGAGGCAGGCCACTACCTCGTCGGTGGTCGCGATCGTGGCGACCAGCGCCAGGGTGTTGCGGACCATCGCGGGCGTGTACTCGGGGGGCACTCCCGCGATGGCGTCCGCGGGCACGACGACCCGGTAGCCGCCGTTGACGGCGTCGAACACGGCGTTGGGGACCGCCACGTTGGCCGAGACCCCGGTGACGACCAGGGTGCGGCAGTCCAGGTTGCGCAGCAGCGCGTCGACCTCGGTCCCCGCGATCGGCGACAGGCCGTGCAGCCGCCGTACCACGAGGTCCTCCTCCGTCACCTCGACGGGTTCCGCGACGCGGACCGCCGGGGTGCCGGACAGCTGCCGGACCGGCAGCCGTTCGGCCGCGCGGAAGAGGCGGGCGTTGCGGCTCGCGCCACGGCCGTCCGGGCGCCGCTCGGCGAGGGCGTGGACCACCTGCACCCCGCCCTCGTGAGCGGCGGCGACCAGGCGCGCCACGTTGGTGAGCGCCCCGGACGAGCGCGCCTCCTCGGCGAGTTCGGGCAGGGCGCCGTCCGGGCCCACGACGCCCTGCTGGCACTCGACGGTGAGCAGCACCGTGGTGCGGGGGTCGAGGAGTGCGCGAAGCTGTTCGGGGGACGGCATGGCTCCCCTTGTCGTCGACGGCCGGCGCGGGGGAGAGTATCGGCCCTCGCCACCGAGGGGAAGACGACCCCTTCTCTTTTCTGACGTGATGTCAGAGGATCTCTCTGGCACGACGTGGGAGAAGAAGAGGGGGATCCCGCATGACCGTCACGCAGCGCCGGGGCCGGAAGATCATGATGACGTCCGGCGAGCTGGACGACTTCCTCACCACCCAGCGCACCTGCCGGGTGGCGACCGTGTCGGCCGACGGCACCCCGCATGTGAGCGCCCTGTGGTTCGCCTGGGACGGCACCTCACTGTGGCTGTACTCGGTGGTGCGCAGCAAGCGCTGGGCCGAGCTGCGCCGCGATCCGCGGATCGCCGTGGTGATCGACACGGGCGAGGAGTACGACCAACTGCGGGGCGCCGAGCTGTCCGGCACGGTGGAGTTCGTGGGCGAGGCTCCCCGCACCGGGGAGCTGTGCGCCGAACTCGACGTTCCCGAGACGCTGTTCGCGCGCAAGAACTTCGGCCTGGAGGAGATGCCGCACGACGGCCGCCACGCGTGGCTGCGGCTGACCCCGACGAAGATCGTCTCCTGGGACTTCCGCAAGCTGGGGTCGCTCTGACGTGCACGGCGGCTCCGACCACCGGCCGCTTCGACCACCGCCCGCTGCGGCCCGCCCGGCCGCTCCGGCTCACATCGCCGCTATGGCCCGCCCCGCCGTGCGCAGCGCCTCCACCGCCGCCCTGATCGAGGGACGGCGGTCGGCGTCGGCCCGCCACACCACGAAGACGTGCCGCCGCACGCGCTGCCGCAGCGGCACGGTCACGACGCCCTCCGGCATCGGGTGACGCCCGAGCAACGGGGCGATGCACACCCCCAGTCCGGCCGCGACCAGACCCAGTTGTGTGTGCGTCTCGCAGGCGCGGTGGCCGATGCGCGGTTCGATGCCCTTGGAACGCAGCGTGAACATCAGCCACTCGTGACAGAACTCGCCCTCGCCCCAGGTGATCCACTCGTCGTCGGCGAAGTCCCCGAGGTCCACCTCCGCCTTGTCCGCGAGCCGGTGCCCGAGGGGCATCGCCACGTCAGCAGGATCGTCGAGGATCGCCGCCTTCACCAGGCCGTCGGGCAGCGGCATCGGCTTGTTGTACCAGTCGAGGACGACCGCGAGATCGAGGTCGCCGCGCACCACGCCGGCGACTCCGGCCTCGGGCTCGAGCTCGCACGAGCGCAGCCGCAGCGCCGGATGACCGGCCCGCAGCGCGGCGAGCGCGGTCGGGAACAGCCCGCGCGCTGCCGTCGGGAAGGCCGACAGGCGCAACTCACCCGCCACCTGGCCGCGCTGGGCCTCCAGGTCGGCCTGGGCGAGTTCGACCTGTGACAGGATGCGCGCCGCGTGGTCGGCCAGCAGCCGGCCGGCGTCCGTGAGCCGCACCCCGCGCCCGTTCCTGGCCAGGAGCCGCTGCCCCACCTCCCGCTCCAGCTTGGCCATCTGCTGGGAGACGGCCGAGGTCGTCACGTGCAGCCCCTCGGCCGCCCCGCTGACCGAGCCGTGCCGGGCGAGGGCGTCGAGGGTGCGCAGGCGCTCCAGGTTCAACATGTAAGCAATGCTAAGAGATACTGCCAGTGAAATCTCGATTGTGCTACGAGATGCCCTGCGCCATCGTTGCCGCCATGAGCACCGCCGCCACCCGACGAACCGTCACCGCCTCCTCCCTCGTCCCCCGCCGCCGGTCCAGGCTCGACTGGCGGATCCGCTTCGGCGTCCTCTCGCTGATCTGGGGCTTCAGTTTTCTGTTCATCAAGGTCGGCACGGAGGCGTACGCCCCGTTCCAGGTCACGCTCGGCCGCCTGGCGTTCGGCACCGCGGTGCTCGCGGCGGCGATGGCCGTCAAACGGGAGCGCCTTCCGCGCGGCGCCCGCACCTGGGGGCATCTCGCGGTCGCGGCGCTCCTCCTCAACGCGCTGCCGTTCTCGCTCTTCGCCTACTCGGAGCTGACGATCCCCTCGACGCTCGCCGGGATCTGCAACGCGACCTCACCGCTGTGGGGCATGGCACTCTCCCTGGTGGCGCTCTCCGAGGACCGGCCGACCCGGCGGCGGGTCGCGGGCCTGGGCATCGGGTTCCTGGGGGTGCTGACGGTGCTCGGCGCCTGGCAGGGCTTCGACGGCCTGGATGCGACGGGCACGGCGATGGCCCTGCTCGCCTCGCTCAGCTACCCGGTCGGCTGGATCTACGTCCGCCGCACCCTGGCCGGCTCCCGGCACTCGCACCTGTCGCTGACGGGCGCACAACTGCTGCTGGCCACCGCCCAACTGGCCGTGGTCACCCCGCTGTTCACCACCCTGCCGAGCCGGTTCCCGCTTGTCCCGCTGCTCTCGGTGACGGCGCTGGGCGCCCTGGGCACCGGGATCGCCGTGCTCGTCCAGTACGGCCTGGTCGCCGAGGTCGGCCCGACGACGGCCCAGATGGTCACGTACTTCATCCCGGTCATCGCCACCGCGGCGGGTGTGGCGGTCCTGGGCGAGTCGCTGACCTGGTCGACCCCGGTGGGCGCGGCGGTCGTGCTGGCGGGCGCCGCGCTGACACAGGCCCGGCCCAGGAGCGGGCCGCGGAGTCAGACGTAGCTGCGGGCGGGAGCGGGGCCGAGAGCGGTGGCGACCGCGTCCGCCAGCGGCCCGGTCTCCTGCGCGGTCAGGGTCGAGACGGTGATCCGGATGCCGGGCGGCGCGCTCATCCGGAAGCCCGCGCCGGGCGCGACGGCCCAGCCCGCGTGCAGCAGCCGCGCGACCGCTCCGGTCTCGTCCGGCACGGGCACCCACACGTTCATCCCGCTGCGCCCGTGGGCCGTGACCCCACGCTCGGCGAGCGCCCCGATCAGCGCGTCCCGGCGCCGCGCGTACGCCGCCGCCACCGCCCGCGCGTCCACCGCGCCGTCGGCCCACAACCGCACCAGGGCACGCTGCAGGATCCGGCTCACCCATCCCGGCCCCAGCCGCTGCCGCCCCAGGACCCGGTCGACGGTGACGCTGTCCCCGGTGAGGACGGCGAGCCGCAGATCGGGCCCGTACGCCTTGGCGGCCGAGCGCACGAAGGCCCAGTTCCGGGTGACCCCGGCGAGGGGGTGGAGGGGCACGTCGACGATCCCGTGACCGTGGTCGTCCTCCACCAGCAGGGTCCCCGGGTGCTCGTGGAGCACGGAACGCAGGGCACGGGCGCGGGGGGCGCTCACCGCCGCACCGGTCGGGTTCTGCGCCCGGTCCGTGACGATGAGAGCACGCGCCCCCGCCCGCAGGGCGCCTCGCACATCGGCGGGCAGCGGTCCCTCGTCGTCGACGCCGACGGGCATCGTGCGCAGCCCGAGCGCCGGAACCAGGTCCAGGATCCTGCCCCACCCGGGGTCCTCGACGGCGACCCTGTCCCCGGGTCTGAGGTGGGCGGCCAGGACTCGCTCGACGGCGTCCAGCGATCCGGAGAGCACGGCGAGCGGCCCGTCGGGCACCCCGCCGGCGTCGAGATCGGCCCGCGCGAGGCGCGCCAGCTCCGGTTCCACGGCGACGTCTCCGTACAGCACGGGCTCCCGCTCGCCCTGTGCGGCAGCCGCAGCGAACGCCTGCCGCAGCGGCGGCAGCAGCAGCGGATCGGGGTTGCCGCTCGAAACGTCGCGCGCCCCCTCGGGCACCTCGACGCGCAGGTGGTCCCGTCCCGTCGTGGCCGGCGCGGACCGCACCCGGCTGCCCCGCCGCCCCGCGGTCTCGATGACCCCCCGCTCACGCAGGATGCGGTAGGCGGCCGCGACCGTGTTGGGGTTCACGCCCAGTTCGACGGCCAGTTCCCGAAGAGAGGGGAGGAGCCGGCCGGGCTCCAGCCCTCCGTCCCCCACCGCTCGCTCGATGTCCGCCGCAATCTCCGCTGCGCCCCGCCCCTTGATCCGATATTCTCCTAGCACAAAGCACATTATGCACTAGTGCAATAGGGAGCGCACATCATGCAGGAGACCCGGCCGCCGGCGTCGCCGCCCGGCGCCTACGCACCGACCGGCCGCACCGTTCCCACGCGCTCCGCGGAGCGCGTGGCATACGACAAGGACCTGGTGCACGAGATACTCGACGAGGGATACGTGTGCCATCTCGGCTACGTCCGCGACGGCGCCCCCGTCGTGCTGCCCACGCTGTACGCGCGCGTCGGCGAGCGGCTCTACCTCCACGGTTCGACGGGCTCGCGCCCACTGCGGATGACGGGCGCGCGGGACCCCGGGCTCGCCGTCTGTGTGACGGTGACGCACGTGGACGGTCTGGTACTGGCCCGCTCCTTCTTCCACCACTCGGTCAACTACCGTTCCGTGATGGTGCACGGCCTCGCCCGCCAGGTCACCGGCCCCGAGGAGAAGCGGACGGCCCTGGACGCACTGGTCGACCACGTCGTGCCGGGCCGTTCGCGCGACGCCCGCCCCGCCAGCGCCAAGGAAATGGCCGCCACCGCTGTGATCCGGCTCGACCTGGACGAGGTCTCGGCGAAAGTGCGCACCGGAGGTGTGAACGAGGAGCCCGAGGACCTCTCGCTCCCGCACTGGGCGGGCGTCGTCCCGGTCCACACGGTCTACGGCACCCCGCTCGCCGAACCCGACCTGGCCCCCGGCGTCGCGCTCCCCGACTACCTGGCGGCCCTGTGATGCTCGTCCACCCCTGGGACGCGCCCCTTGACGACTCCGAGTGGCGCGGGTGGCTCGACGCGCACGACTTCGGGCAGCTCGCCGTGAACGGCCTGCCGGGCGAGCCGCCGTCCGTCCAGCCGCTCCATTTCGCCTACGACGCCGAGCGCGGCGAGGCGCTGGGCCACCTGGCACGCCCGAACCCGCTGTGGCCCGCGCTGGAGGCGAACCCGGACGTGCTGCTGAGTGTGGTCGACGACTATGTGTATGTGCCGGGTCCCTGGCAGGCCGCGCCGGACGTCCCACCGGAGCACGGTGTGCCGACCAGCTTCTACGCGGCGGTCCAGCTCAGGTGCACGGCCCGCCCGGTGGACGACCCGCACGAGAAGGCGGACCTGCTGAACCGCCAGCTCGGCCGCTTCCAGCCGGAGGGCGGCTCCGCGCGGGCGGCGGCGGGCGCGGCGCCGTACGGCCGCCTGCTGTCCGGCATCCGCGGGCTGCGCCTCGAAGTCACCGGCGTCCACGCGAAGTTCAAGTACGCCGGGAACAAGCCGGGCGAGGTCCAGGACCGGATCGCGGCCGGGCTGACGGGCCGGGGGGCGCCGCGCGACGCCGCTGCGCGCGATCACCTGGTGCGCAGGCGCGAGCGCTGAGCGGGGCGCAGGGAGCGGGTCCGGCCCCCACGCCCGCCTCCGCCACCGGAATCCCGCGGTCCCTGCCTGCCACGGCACCCGTGCCGCGGATCAGGACCACATCCACGCCGCGGACCGTCACAGGGGTGTGACCTAGATACGCGTCAAAGGGGCAATGGGTTGATCTTGAAGCCCTGAGCGTCCGGCCCGTCACCCGTTCGGTTCAGCGTCGTTGGTGGTGATGTTGACCATCATCTTGGGGCCTGGGGTGGGTTGTGACCTCGATCGAGCGGACCGCGTATCCGCGGTTCAAGCGGCTGATCACCGCGCATGAACTGCATCTGTTCTTCTCGCCGACTCGTGACGAGCTGGAGTGGGCGGCCGGGGCGACCGACGGGGACGAGCATCTGCTGACCCTGTTGCTGATGCTGAAGTCGTATCAGCGCATGGGGTGCTTTCCGGCGCTGGAGGACGTGCCGGAGCAGGTGGTGGAGTTCGTCCGCCGTGCGGTGGAGCTGCCGGAGGGCACGCTGCCGGTCTACCGGGCGGAGCGGACCGCCAAGCGCCACCGGGGCCTGGTCCGCAAGCGGGTCGGCGTGGCGTACGACCAGGCGGAGGCCCGGCGGATCGCCGAGCAGTCGATCCGCAAGGAGGCCGCGGCGAAGAACCGGCCGGCGGACCTCATCAACATCGCGCTGGAGAAGGTCGTGGAGGCCGGGCTGGAGCTGCCTGGGTTCTCCACCTTCGACAAGATGGCCTCGAAGATCCGCACCGAGGTGAACGCCTCGATCTGCCTGGGCATCCACGACCGCATGAGTCCCGTTCAGCGCACCGAGCCCGCGCGGCTGCTGGAGGAGCGCGACAACGACGGCACGACGGCCGTCCCGTTGGCACGGGGGAAGCCGCCAAGGCGGCTCTGCTCAGCGTACGGCCCACAAGCCCTGGGCTACCACGACAAGACCACCACTCACCTGGTCGTCGAAGCCGGTGGAATCTGGAGCTGATACGCCCCGGGCAATCGCCGAAGGTGAGTCCCAACCGGCTCATGCGGCCCCGGCTGTCCTGGCAGCCCACCCGCTACCTTCCTCACATGGAACGGGCCACCATCCTGAGCAGCCTCGCCGCGAGCGGAACTGACACCGCCCCACAGCGACTCACCGAACTTGCCGCCGAACTCGACATACCGGCCGCCGACCTTCTCGTTGTCGCAGGCCAGCCGGTGTCGGCGGAACTCCTTCCCCCGGAGCGCGACGCCGGGGTCATGAGGCAGTTCGCATACCGCGTCAGTTACTGCGACCACTCGCAGCTCGCCGCGTTGGAGGCATTCGTCCGCTCACTGCCCCGCGTCGCCGCTCCAGAACGCTTCGTGCAGCCGGCGTGGCCGGGCCGCCGTCCCGCCGAGACCAAGTTTGCCGCCGTGCTCGGCGCGCTGATCCGCAATCGCGGCTTCGGCATCCGCGAACTGCCGTTCATGGGACTGTCCCTCAGCACGCTGCACGGGATGGTCTGGCGCTGGGACCCGAGTCCGCACCGTCGGCAGCAGCTATCTGCCGTAGCGGGTCCGCTGGGCTGGACCCTGCCCGATCTCTTCGCGGTCGCCGATGAGCCGTACTCGGAGGAACTCCGCCCGGTGCTGCACTGCCATCACCTCGGGCGGGTCTTCGCGGCGGCCGCCCCCTTGACCACTGCTCAGCTGATCGAGACCGCGGAGGAAGCGGATCGCCTGAGCGTGCGAGAGGACCACGGCGTATGGCGGCCCGTCTCGCAGGGCTTTGCCGAGGAGTGTCCGGACTTCCCCTGATGGCAAGGGCTGCCTCGGTGCCTTCTGGCATGGTCGGGCGCCTTCGCACGTTGTCCGCGCCAGGCAGCGGTAGACCCTGGCGATCGACGTCCGCCGAGCTCGCGCTGATCACTCAACGCGAGCACCATTTGGACTCGGCCGTGCATACGCGACTCCCAATTGCGCGAGATCGCCAGTGCCGCGGCCTCTCAACGGCCCAAGATCAACTTATTGCCCCCTTTGACCCGTATCTCGGCGATACCCCGTCTACACCGTCCTGGTGAAGACGGCGGTACGGGGAGCGGGCATGGACCGGGTCCGGTAGCGCACCGTCACCTCGGCGGTGGGGTCGGCCACTGCCACGTCCACCGCCTGCACCCCGACCTCGGCGGGCAGCCACTGCTGGAGGGCGGCGTGCACCAGTGCCCTGGTGGCGGTGGCCAGCTCCCCGGCGGCCGACTCGAAGACCAGTTGCCGCAGTCCGCTGCCGAAGTCGGGCCGGTTGACCCGTTCGCCCGGGGCTGTGAAGAGCACCTGCTCGATCAGAGCGCGGGCGTGGTCCTCGTCGTCCGCTGCGGCTGTCCGGCCCCGGCTGTCGACACGGAACGGAAATCCGATGTGCATCTCATATCCCCCGCACCTGGGTCTTGACGGCCGGCACGGTCAGCGGAGTGCCGGTCGGTGTGCACACCGCGCCTCCGTCCGACAGCAACGCGCGGCTCCCGGCGATCGTCACCCGCAGGGCGGTACGCACCCATTGCGCGCTGACGCACGGGCCGTTGCCGTCCGGCGGCAGGAAGGGGCACCCGGTGATGGTGTAGGAGCTCGCGGCGGTCACCGCCGGCTCCCCGTCGAGCAGCACCCGCGGCACCGGCTCGGTGGGCACCGCCTGCCCGCCGTGTGCACAGCTCACGGCGGGCAGGCGGTCAGCAGGCGGCCGGGCATCACATCACCTCCAGGGCACCGTTGTTGACCGACACCGAGACCGGGCCGAGCTTGATGCTCGACGAGCCGTTGGACAGCTCGATTCCCTCGGCGGTCAGCGCGAGCTTGAGCGGCGTCGGCACCAGCGGCGGTGCGACCTGCACGGTCAGGCCACCGCCGCCGGGCAGGTCGTCCACGGTCACGGTGACTCCGGCGGTGTGCAGCACCTTCTTGTCCGCCGTGGCAGGGGTGACCGGGGCCTCACCGGTGCCCCAGAAACAGCCGGCCCAGATGGGGTAGTCCGGATCACCTCCCTCGAACTCCACCCAGACGTTCGCGCCCGTGGGCGGCAGCAGGAACAGGCCGACCCCGGGTCCGGCGTACGGCACGCTCGGCATCGCCCAGCTCGCCCCCTCCCCCAGCACCGCCGGGCAACGCACCCGCAGCCGGCCCTGCTGCCTGGGGTCGACGTTGTCGGCCACCTTCCCGCGGTACTTGCCGAAGAACCGGCCGTTCATGGCGCCCCCTCGGCCGTCGGGCCGCTCACCGCGGCACCACCGGCACGGTGGCTCCCACACCCTCTCGGCTCAGCGTGAACTCCTGGGTGTGCCGACCGGCCCTGGTGATGGCGTGGGTGACCCGCCGCACGTAGTAGTGCCCGTCGTGCTGCCAGCCTGCGCCGCGCACCCCCACCAGCCCTCCGACGGTGAGCAGCGCCCCGTACCGGCGGGTGTCCAGCACCCCGGTGGCCACCAGCGAGTCGTTGGACGCCTCGGCGGTGCCCTGGGCCCGCGCCGCGGCCTGTACGACGCTCGGCCCGCTGTCCCGGAAGGCCGTGGTACGCAGGTTGGTGCCGTGCACCTCCCAGCCCTGTTCGGCGGCCAGTGGGGGCCGCGGGCTGCCCACGCCGCGCACCGGGAACACGGCGTTGCTCAGCCGGTCCTGCACCAGTCCGGCCACCGTGGTGGGGGCCGGCGCGTCGCGGCGGAAGGTGATCTGCCGGACGTTGGTCGCCGCTCCCGAGTCGACCGACAAGGCGGGGGACGGCTTCCCGATCCACTTCGGCGGACCCCAGTATGCGGTGTTGGTCAGCGGCGCCGGCCCCGGGCTGACGTGGAAGACGTACCCGAAGCGCCCGGCCAAGGCTGTCAGCAGGGCCAGATCGGTGCCCTGCTGGACCGGGATCCGGTCGATCGGCAGCGGAGGGTCGACCACCGGCGGTGGCACCACCACGGGAGCCAGCCCGAAGCGGGCGCAGCCGAGGATGATCCGGTTGACGATGGCCGACTCGTCCTGCGCCGGGTACTGGCAGGATCTCTCGGTCAGGTTCATCATGACGCTGACGTCCTCACCGGTGACCGTGAGCCGGCTGCCGGCGGGAAGCGAACCGGGAGTCAGTTCCCGGTGGGTGACCACGCCGTCCATCAGGACGGCCGGGCGGCCGGGCGGCCGCTCAGGGAGAGGACGAGGACGACCCGGTGGAAGGGTTCCAGCCGCCCGGCGACCAGTTGCGGGAAGTCGGGCAGACCACCGCGGGCGCCGCGGCCGGCTCCCAGGACCAGTTGGAGGCCCGAGCCGCCGTCGGCGGACAGGGTCACCTGCACCTGATCGATCCGTACCGGCCAGCGCCCCGTCACACGAGGACCGGCTCGCCCTCCGGTCTCCGTGCCCCACGCGCCTCCGCCAGGGCGAGTCCGGCGACCGAGCCCAACATCAGCGCGGTGCCCACCAGGGTCGACGCCGTGAGTCGCTCGCCGAGCAGGGCGACCGCCAGCACCGCCGCGCTGACCGGCTCCAGCAGCATGATCACGGACACGGTGGCGGACCGTACGGCGGCGGCACCCGCGAAGTACAGGGCATAGGCCAGGGCCGTGGGGATCGCGGCGATGTACGCCAGCAGCCCTACGACATCGCCGGGCTCGGCGGTGTGCGGCACCAGGCCCTCGGCCGCGGCGAAGGGAAGCAGGCACACAGCGGTGACCGCGAACGTCCACACGGTCGTGCCGGACGCGTCCGCCCCGCCGTCGCGTCCCCACCACCGCGTCAGCAGCGTCATCAGGGAGTAGCCGGCCGCCGACACGACCGCGAGCAGCACGCCCCACGGGCGCACGGTCGCGTCACCGCCGCCGAGCACGAGCACCCCCAGGCCGGCGAGCGCCCCGACGACGGCGGTCGCCCCGCCGCGGCCGAGCCGCTCCCCCATGGTCAGGCGGGCGCCGAGCGCGATGAGCACCGGTCCGCTGCCGAGGGTGACGACCGTTGCCACGGCGAGTCCGGTGGCCGCGACGGCCGCGAAGTAGGCGGTCTGGAAGACGGCGAGCCCCAGGCCGGTGGCACCGGCCCGTACCGCCTTGCGGGCGAGCGGTTCGGGTGCGGCGCTCCGCGTGCGCGGACGCAGCAGGCGGGTGGCGAGCAGCAGGAGCAGTCCCGCCGCGCAGCGCCAGAAGGACAGGGCGACCGGCCCCATGTCACTGGTTCGGTAGACCAGGGAGGCGGCGGCACCCGCCGTGCCCCAGGCGGCACCGGCGACGATCAGATAGAAGAGGCCACGCCCGACGGGCAGGCCAGAGACAGCATTCGACACGAGTCGTCTCCGCAGATACGCAGAAGTTCGCAAGGAGACCCCGGATCGGTCAGGTCCGAGCGGCGGGGTCCGTGGACTTCCTCTGCGGGCAGCACCGTTCCGCCCGGCGGTGCGCCGGGCATGCGGTCCGGAAAGCCCGCCTCAGACGGCCGGAGGCGGAAGAACGAGTGCGTCCGAATGCATGATCGGCACGCTATGCGGCCGTTTCATGCGCCGGCAACTCCCTTTCCGTGCCGCCCCTCGCCACCGGCTCGGCGGACCCCTTCGCGGGCGCCGACGACTGGGCGATGAAGGCGCCCGCCAGGACGACCGCGCCACCGAGGATCTGAGGCGCCGACAGGTGCTCACCGAGCATCACCCAGGCCAGGATCGTGGCGATGACCGCTTCCAGGCAGGCCACGACGCCTGCCACCGGAGGCGAGAGCCGGCGCACGGACAGCACTCCGGTGACATACGCCAGGACCGTGGCGACGAGGACGATCCAGGCCAGGAGGGCGAACGCCGGCACCTGGGTGCCGTTCATCCGCGCGGTGCCCGCGAGGACGGACCAGTCCATGCGCCAGGGGCGGGTGACGGTGGTGAGCACGGCGGCTCCCACGAGCAGGCCGTGGGCGATGACGCCCAGCGGGTCCGGGGCCTGCTCCCCGGCGTCGCCACCGTGGTCGGACAGGACGAAGTAGCCGACCTGGCAGCAGGCGGCGCCGAGCGCGAGCAGCAGGCCGAGGGGGTCGAAGCCGAGCCCCGACCACACCTCGACGACGCAGGCCAGTCCGCCCGCCGCGAGGACCACGCCGACCGCCGCGGCGCGCGTCACGGGCCGCCGCTGCACGAACCGCACCCAGCCGAGCACGAGCGCGGGCGCGAGGTACTCGATGAGCAGGGCGACGCCGACGGGGATGCGGGAGATCGCGGCGAAGTAGCAGGCCTGGACACCGGCCACGGCGAGCAGCCCGAACCCGGCGAGCAGGGTGGGGCGGCCGCGCGCCAGCGCACGGTGGCGCACGGCGAGCGGCAGCATCACGAGCGCCGCGCCCGCGACTCGAAGCCACACCACGTGGAGCGGGTTCAGCCCCGCCTGGATCAGCGGCTTGGCCGCGACCCCCGATCCGCCGAACGCGACCGCCGACGCGAGGGCGAGCCCCAGCCCGACGCCTCTGCCGTGGTTGCCCTGACTGCCCTGAGACGTGTGCACCGGCACATGATGACAGGCGTCGACATGAGCGTCACTCTCAATAGCACCTGTCTCACGGGGTGGACCTCGGCACCCGTCTCAGCGCGCCTGCCTCTCAGCGGGCAACGACCCCGCCGTCCCCTGCGCACCCCTCGACGGCGGCCACCGCGTCGATCCGCGCCGCCAGGGCCCGTACGTCGACACCGGAGCGGGCGAGGACCTCGACGGCGCGCGACCCGGGGTCCGCGGCGATCAGCGCGAGCAGGTCCAGCCCCCGCGCACGGGCGCCGCCGCGCCGCTCCGCACGCGCGCAGGCCGCGTTCACGGCGCTCGCCGCCGCCGGCGACCAGCCCCCCGATCCGCTGGGCACCGACCCCGCTCCGGAGTCCTCGACGCTCCCACGCCACCGCAGGCCGTAGCCGATGGCGCGCTGGACGAGATAGCCGAGCAGCCGTGCGGTCTGCGGGCCGTCGAAGACACCGCGCACCTCGGGGTCGGACTCCAGCAGGCTGTGCAGCAGATGCGCCGTGTCGATCTGCCGGTCGCCGTCGCGCACCGCCCTCCTGCGGGCACACGCGACCACCGCGGCCAGCTCGTCACTGAGCCGGGCGTCGGGGTCCGTGCGGTGCGCGCCGCGCCCGGCGGCGCGCCGCGTGTGACGGAGTGGCACGTCCCCCACCCCACCAGCCCCATGACCCCAGGTCATCCCCGGCGGGCAGCATTCTCGTGTCCGACACAGGTTGGGCATGGCCGACCGGCGTCTCCTCCTTGCGGATGACATCGCGCCGTCTTCCCCCCAGGGACCGCGCGCCGCCTTGCGGGGCCCGCCGCAAGGAACCGGAGCCGCCTCCACAATTTCTGACGGTTCATCAGTATTGAATGTTCCAGGCCCTGCGGCTACGTTCCGCGACACCGTAGCTGCGCCCGACGCAGCAGCCGACGCGAAGGGGTGGTCGCATGGCCGAAGTCAGCGCGCAAGCGCGTATCGAGGCACCCGCCGAGAAGGTGTGGGCCCAGCTCACGGACTGGTCGGCGTACGGCGAGTGGAACGCCACCCACACCAGTTTCCCGAAGGGCGGCCCCGAGTCGCTGGAGGTGGGCGGGACCTTCGAGGAGAACATGAAGCTCATGGGTTTCCCGGCCGAGGTCACCTGGACCATCGACGAGCTGCAGCCCGGGCGCGTTCTGGCCATCCGGGGCAAGGGCCCGATGGCCGTGAACGTCGCCACGCGCTACACGCTGACGCCGGACGGCGGGGCGACCTCGGTCCGCATCGACGGCGAGTTCACCGGTGCGGCGGTCTCCCTCATGGCGGGCAAGCTCAAGGACTCGGCGACGGCGGCCCTCGACGAATCGCTGCGCAGGCTCGGGGCGCTGGTGGCCTGAGCACGCCGCGCACGGACGAAGGGGGCGCCCCGCGGACATCATGCCGCGGGGCGCCCGCTTCCACCTCGACCCGCCCTCAGTCCTCGCCGGCGAGGATCAGATACAGCTTCTTGCGGGCCTCGTTGATGACCGCGAGCGCCTTGTCGCGCTGATCCTTGTCGCCGGCCTTCCAGACCTGGCCGAACGCCTCCATCAGACCGAACCCGGCCTGCCGGATCTCGTGCAGGGCCTCCCAGTCGACGCCGCGCGAGGCCTCTTCCCAGGGGGCGTCGGGACCCTCGTCCGCCGCACCGCGGCCCGCCTCGGTGAGCGAGAAGAGTTTCTTGCCGCCCTCGCTCTCACTGGCGATCAGCCCCTCGTCCTCCAGCAGCTGGAGGGTGGGATAGACCGAGCCCGGACTGGGCTTCCAGGCGCCGCCACTGCGCTCGGCGATCTCCTGGATCATCTCGTAGCCGTGCATGGGCCGGTCCTTGAGGAGCGCCAGGATCGACGCGCGCACATCACCGCGCCGAGCCCTCCCTCGCGGGCCACCCCGGCCGCGGCCGCCCCAGGGGCCGCCCGGGCCGAAGAAGCCCGGCCCGCCGAAACCGGGGCCGCCGGGCCCTCCCGGTGGCCCGAAGGACCCGAAGGCTCCGCGCAGGCTCTCGAAGCCGCCCCGGGCGTGATGGCCGGGGCCGCCGTGGCATCCGTGCCGTTCGAATCCGAAGTCGTGTCCATGGGAACGCATCGCACTCACTCCATTCCATCGTCGATCTGTCGCGATGTGTTAACGATATATCGGAAGCAAGAGTGTGACAAGACCCGGTCCACTCGGCACGCATTGGCCTTGGCCCGCCGGCTCCGCCCACCTCTAGCGTCGGGACATGCAGATTCGTATCGTCGACGCCTTCACCGACCGCCCCTTCACCGGCAATCCGGCCGGGGTCCTCCTCCTCGACGCCTTCCCGGACGACGGATGGCTCCAGAACGTGGCCCGCGAGGTCAACCACGCCGAGACCGCATTCGCACACCGCCTGCCCGAGGGGGGCGAGGCCGACTGGGCGCTGCGCTGGTTCACGCCCGCCACCGAGGTCGCCCTGTGCGGCCACGCCACCCTGGCCACCGCCCATGTGCTGCGCACCACCGGCGCCCACGAGGGGCCCGTGCGGTTCGCCACCCTCAGCGGCGTGCTGAGCGCCGTGCCACGCGAGGACGGCTCCATCACGCTGGACTTCCCCAGCGCGCCGCTCACCCGTGCCGAGATCCCGGAGGGCGTGGCCGAGGCCCTCGGCGCCGAGCCCCGCACCGCCTTCGACACCGGACCGGGCGTCGGCGACCTTGTGCTCGAACTCGCCGACGAGAAGACGGTGCTGGGCCTGGCCCCCGACCACAGGGCGCTGCGCCGCCACTCCGCGCGCGGCGTCATCGCCACCGCCCGCGCCGAGGACCCCTCCCGGGGATACGACTTCGTCTCGCGCTGCTTCTTCCCGAACGTCGGCATCGACGAGGACCCGGTCACCGGCAGCGCCCACACCGCTCTGGCCCCCTACTGGTCCGAGCGCCTCGGCCGCCTCGAACTCACCGGGCTGCAGGCGTCCCCGCGCTCCGGCCGCGTCCGCACGGAGCTCCGCGGCGACCGCACCCTGCTGACCGGCCGCGCCGTCACCGTCGTCGAGGGCGACCTGCTCGCATGACGGCACGGGACGGCAGGGGCGTACGGCGGTGTCGTACGCCCCTGTCCGGATCCGTCACGCGGTCGGCAGCCACCCCACCTTCCCCGCCAGCAGCGCGTATCCCACGAAGGCTCCGACGTCGAGCAGGGAGTGGGCCACGACCAGGGGACCGACCCGCCCCCAGCGCCGGTACAGCCACACGAAGACGACGCCCATCACCATGTTGCCCAGGAACCCGCCGATGCCCTGGTAGAGGTGGTACGAACCGCGCAGCACCGAGCTGCCCACCAGGGCCGTGCCCGGACTCCAGCCCAACCGGCCGAGCCGGCGCAGCAGATAGCCGACGACGATGACCTCCTCCAGGACGGCGTTCTGCACCGCCGAGAGCACCAGGACGGGGTACTTCCACCACACGCCGGGCAGGGCCTCCGGCACCACCGTGAGGTTCGCTCCGAGACCGCGGGCGGCGAGGTAGAACGCGATGCCCGTGGATCCGATCACCGCGGCGACCACGGTGCCGCGCCCGAGATCCGGCCAGGGCCGAGTCCGGTCGAAGCCGAGCGTACGCAGTGACGCACCCTCACGCAGCAGCAGGTGCGCGACGAGTGCGACCGGTACCAACGCCGACGCGATCCCGAAGAGCTGCCAGGCCAGATCGAGCCAGGGACGGCCGGGCGCGGCCGAGGCGTTCATGGTGGCCGCCTGCTCCTTGAGGCCTCCCGGCTTGGTGACCGACCCGACAAAGCTGATCAGCGCGGACACCCCGCTCGCGCCGAGCGAGAGAGCCAGCACGAGCAGCGTCTCGTCCCGCAGAATCCGCCGCGTCGGCTGCTCCGTGGGATGAGAACCGGTCGCCGACCCTGCCTCCACCTGCACTCCCGCCTCCAGTCGAAGGGCGTACCTCCCCCCATTCGTCCTGTCAAACGGCTTCGTCACGGTACGGACTCAACGGGGAGGGGCACCACCGTCGTAGCACGTCACAGCTTGCCCTACGGTCACGACGCGGGCACCACCGGCCCTCGGCGCCGCGTGTGCCCCCTGTGCCACGTGCGCCCCGCGTGCCGCCGAGGCGGCGGACGCCAAGTCGCCCGATCGGCCGCTCATCCCAGCGGCACGGGTTCCGGCAGTCCGGCCGGCCACGTGTGCACCGGTTCTCCCGCCTGCATCAGCTCGCAGTACCTCCGTGTCGTCGCGGCCAGCGCGGCGGTCCGGTCCATCCCCCGCTCCAGGGCCCGGTGGAAGGTGACGGCCTGCCAGCTCGCCCCGTTGGTCCTCCGCCTGCACCGTTCGTCGATCACTCCGAGGTAGACGTCACGGTCCGCGGGCTCGACGCCCCATGCGTCCAGCCCCGCCTCGGCGAGGGGCAGCAGCTCGTCGCGCACCAGGTCCACGGCCTCCACCTCGGTGGTCCCGGTATGGCGCCCGCGCCGCGGCCAGCGCAGGCGTGCCTCGACACCGTGGCGGCAGGCGGCGTCGAAGTTGGCGGCCGCCGCCTCGAACGGCAGCCGTGTCCAGACCGGTCGCGCCTCCTCCGCCAGGGCGCGGACGACGCCGTAGTAGAAGGCCGCGTTGGCGATCACATCGGTGACGGTGGGCCCGGCGGGCAGCACCCGGTTCTCGACCCGCAGATGCGGAACCCCGTCGGCGACGCCGTACACGGGCCGGTTCCAGCGGTACACCGTGCCGTTGTGCAGGACGAGTTCCGCAAGCTTGGGGACGCCGCCCTCGTTCAGGACCCGCAGAGGGTCCTCGTCGTCGCAGATCGGCAGCAGAGCGGGGAAGTAACGCAGGTTCTCCTCGAACAGCTCCTGCGCCGAGGTGATCCAGCGCTCCCCGAACCACGTGCGCGGCCGCACACCCTGCGCCTGCAGCTCGGGCGGCCGGGTGTCCGTGGACTGCTGGAACAGCGGCGGCCGGGACTCGCGCCACAGCTCGCGCCCGAACAGGAACGGCGAGTTGGCGCCGACGGCGATCTGCGCCGCCGCGACCGCCTGCGCCGCGTTCCACACGTCGGCGAAGCGCGCCGGGGTGACCTGCAGGTGCAGTTGGACGGAGGTACAGGCGGCCTCGGGCGCGATCGACCGCGAGGTGCACACGAGCCGCTCCACCCCCTCGATGTCCAGCGTGAAGTCCTCACCGCGCGCGGCCACGATCTGGTTGTTGAGCAGGGTGTAGCGGTCCACGGCGGAGAGGTTGGAGGAGACGAGGTCGTCGCGGCCGAGCGTCGGCAGAATGCCGATCATCACGATTCCGGCGTCGACCTCGTTCGCTTTCCGGTCGGCATAGGTGAGTGACGTGCGCAGCTCCTCGGCGAGCCGGTCGAATACCCGGCCGCCCAGCCTGTGCGGAGCGATGTTGACTTCCAGGTTGAACATGGCGAGTTCCGTTTGGAAATCCCGGCTCGCAATCTTTTCGAGTACTTGCGCATTCATCATTCTCGGCATGCCGTCGGGTCCGGCGAGATTCAACTCGATCTCCAGGCCCATGAGGTTCTTCGGGCGGTCGAACCGCTTCTCCTCCAGCAGGCGCTCCAGTCCCGCCAGACACTGCCTGAGCTTGCCGCGGTAGCGCTGGCGATCGGACAGGTCGAACAGCCCTGCCACGACCTTCTCTCCCATCGAAGTGTCCCTCCTTGGATGGGCAGGCCGACGATCCGGCCGCTGCTGTCCCGGGTCACGGTGGATGATGCCCCGGCAACACGATCGATAACGTCCCCCGCCGGGCCGTCACCCGCTACGCTGGGAGGCGGTGTGTCCGGGCACATTCACGAGGCATGCGGCCATACGCAGTTTCAGGGCGCAACCATGTGAGGAAAATCGCCGACGAGAACCAGCCGACCGCTACGGACAAGTATTCCGAGGTCGCTGCCGGGGCACTCGTGCCGCATCGGGACGAACCGCACTTATCAGCGACCGGATATCCCCTTGCCCGTCACGCGCGGGACGGCTAGCCGAAACACCCGGTGAACACGTTTCATATAAACTTCGCACACGGGGCAGAGAGTTGGCGATCGCGGTCCTGAGCCCTCTCGTCACAGCGCCTTCCAATCGCCCGGGCACAGTTCCCGCCCCTCTGACCCCCCAGAGCTGACAGCGCCGTCCGCCCGCCCCCGCGCACCCGTGCCTGTCGAATGAGAGGCGACCCACCATGCCGCTGCATGTCCCCCCGGCTCCCGCGCCCGCTCTCCGCTCCGTCCTCACGGCACTCGGTTCCCCCACCGTTGTCCATGAGGCCCGCACCCCGTCCCTGCGCGCCGCTCAGGGACCCACCACTCCGGAGATGCCGCTGCCCGTCCACGTGCTCGACCGGATCGCCCCTGCGGGCGCGTCGGCAACCCGGCTGGCCGGGTGGCGCTTCCTCATCCGCGCCGGCAACCGCGCCGTGGCCGCCGCCGAGACCATGCTCACCCCCGACGGCTGGGCGTTCTCCCGCTTCTTCGAGGGCCCGTACATCGCCGCCACCGAGCGTGCCCTGAGCCAGGCAGAGGCCATGAAACAGCCGTACCAGCCCAGGCTCCTGTCCGTGCCCGAGCTGTACATGCTGACGCTGTGGCTGCACGGCGACTGCGCCGCCGACGGTGCGGCGGGCCACCCGGCGGCGACCGACCTCCTGGTGCCGCTCGCGCCCGCGCCGCCCGGCATCGCCGCCCACCGCCCGCACCGCGTCGCCGAACTCCTCCCGGTGCTCACCCTTCGGGTGACTCCGGCGCCGCTGCTCGGCTCGCCCGCGTAGGTCCCGCCGCCCGTCGTGCCCCGCCGCCGGAGACGGCCGTGGGGCACGACGCTCATCCGGGCCGTCAAGCACGCTCCCGCCCGGTCGCCCGTCCGTGTCCCGCCACGCTCGTACGAGGGACGATCCGCTGGTCGGCCCACATGGACTAGCCCCTTACGGCCACGGTGAACCACCCGAAAGGACAGTGGAGTTGGAATGAACCGTCCTCATGGGTGGTGCGTCATGAACCTGTGAGGAGCGGTGCTGCGAAACCCCTGCGGATTGACGCCCGTGGGGCAACACTGGGTTCCAGACCGACGTATCGCCAACGGGGGGCGGCATGAACGACGCGACGAGCCGCGGGACAGACACGACAGCCATCTCAGAATTCACAACAGAGCGAAAGATCCCCACCACCATGTGCCAGCACCAGCCACCGTGCCCGACCGCCGAATCCGCCGACCGGGAGTCCGCCCGCCTTGTGGCGCACCATCCGGAGCAGGGATGGAGCCTGCTGTGCAACGGCGTTCTGCTCTTCGAGGACACCGGTGAGCTTCTGCCCGACGGTCAGATCATCGCCCCGCACCGCCCGCTGGGCACCGACCAGGTGATGACGGCCGCCTGAGCCGCACACACGGGGCACCGCTGTCCCGGCATACGAGGGGCCGGCCCGGAGACGAACGCTCCGGGCCGGCCCCGGCGCATGCCAGGCGTCGATCACTCCTGGTAGGCGTCCAGCGGCGGGCAGGAACAGACCAGGTTGCGGTCGCCGAACGCCTGGTCGATGCGGCGCACCGGCGGCCAGTACTTGTCGGCGGCCGCGGCGCCGGCCGGGAAGACGGCCTCCTCCCGGCCGTACGGGTGCTCCCACTTCCCGCCGAGGGCGGCGGCGGTGTGCGGGGCGTTCCGCAGCGGGTTGTCGTCGGCGGGCCACTCACCGGAACCGACCTTCTCGATCTCCGCACGAATGGCGATCATCGCCTCGCAGAACCGGTCGAGCTCCGCGAGGTCCTCGGACTCGGTCGGCTCGATCATCAGTGTGCCGGCCACCGGGAACGACATCGTCGGTGCGTGGAAGCCGTAGTCGATCAGCCGCTTGGCGATGTCGTCGACGGTCACACCGGTCGCCTTGGTCAGCGGACGCAGGTCGATGATGCACTCGTGCGCGACCAGGCCGCCCGGGCCGGTGTAGAGGACCGGGTAGTGCGGCTCCAGTCGCTTGGCGACGTAGTTGGCGGACAGCACGGCCACCTGCGTGGCGTGCTTGAGGCCTTCACCGCCCATGAGCCGGACGTACGCCCACGAGATCGGCAGGATGCCCGCGGAGCCCCACGGGGCCGCCGAGATCGGGCCGACGCCCGTCTCCGGACCGGCCGCGGGCTGCAGCGGGTGGTTCGGCAGATACGGCGCCAGGTGGGCGCGCACGCCGACCGGGCCGACGCCCGGGCCGCCGCCGCCGTGCGGAATGCAGAACGTCTTGTGCAGGTTGAGGTGCGAGACGTCCCCGCCGAAGTGGCCCGGCTTGGCGAGGCCGACCAGCGCGTTGAGGTTGGCGCCGTCGACGTACACCTGGCCGCCGGCCTCGTGCACGGCCGCGCAGATGTCGGCGACGTGCTCCTCGAACACACCGTGCGTGGAGGGGTACGTGATCATCAGAACGGCAAGCTCGTCGCGGTACCGCTCGATCTTGGCCCGCAGGTCCTCGACGTCGATCTCACCGTCCTCCGCGGTCTTCACCACGACGACCTTCATCCCGGCCATGGCGGCGCTCGCGGCGTTGGTGCCGTGCGCCGAGGACGGGATGAGGCAGACGGTGCGCTGCTGGTCGCCGCGCGCACGGTGGTAGCCACGGACGGCGAGCAGGCCGGCCAGCTCGCCCTGCGAGCCGGCATTCGGCTGCAGGGAGACCTTGTCGTAGCCGGTGACCTCGGCCAGGCGCTCCTCCAGCTCGCGGATGAGCGTGAGGTAGCCCTGCGCCTGCTCGGCAGGCGCGAAGGGGTGCAACTGCCCGAACTCGGGCCAGGTGACCGGTTCCATCTCCGTGGTCGCGTTGAGCTTCATGGTGCAGGAGCCCAGCGGGATCATGCCGCGGTCGAGCGCGTAGTCGCGGTCGGCCAGCCGGCGCAGGTAGCGCAGCATCGCGGTCTCGGAGCGGTGCTGGTGGAAGACCGGGTGGGTGAGGTAGTCGTCGGTGCGCAGCAGCGCCTGCGGGAGGGCGTCCTCGGTGCCCGCGTCCAGCGCCTCGACGTCCGCCTCGACACCGAAGGCGGTCCACACGGCGCCCAGCTGGGCCCGCGTGGTCGTCTCGTCGCAGGCGATCGAGACGTGGTCGGAGTCGACGAGGCGCAGGTTGATCCCGCTCTCGCGCGCGGTGGCGACGACCGCGTCGGCGCGGCCCGGCACCCGCACGGTGAGCGTGTCGAAGTAGGCGCCGTGGACGATCTCGGCCCCGCCCGCCGCCAGACCCGCCGCGAGGATCGCGGCGTAGCGGTGGGTGCGCCGCGCGATGGTGCGCAGGCCCTCGGGCCCGTGGTAGACGGCGTACATCCCGGCCATCACGGCGAGCAGCACCTGCGCGGTGCAGATGTTGCTGGTGGCCTTCTCGCGGCGGATGTGCTGTTCCCGGGTCTGCAGTGCCAGCCGGTACGCCTTGTGCCCGTCCACGTCCACGGAGACGCCCACGAGCCGGCCCGGCAGGCTGCGCGCGAACCGCTCGTGCACCGCCATATAACCCGCGTGCGGCCCGCCGAAGCCCATGGGCACGCCGAAGCGCTGCGTCGTCCCGACGGCGATGTCGGCGCCCAGCTCACCAGGCGGGGTCAGCAGCGTCAGCGCGAGCAGGTCGGCCGCCACGGTGACGAGCGCGCCGCGCTCGTGGGCCTGCGCGACGACGGGCCTGATGTCGCGGACGGCACCGGAGGCGCCCGGGTACTGGATCAGTACGCCGTTGATCTCCCGCTCGGCGACCTCGGCCGGAATGCCGTCGCCCAGGTCGGCGACCACGACCTCCACGCCGGTCGGCTCTGCACGGGTCCGGATCACGGCGACGGTCTGCGGCAGCACGTCCGCGTCGACCAGGAAGAGGCCGTTCTTGTTCTTGCCCATGCGCCGGGACAGCGCCATCGCCTCGGCGGCGGCCGTCCCCTCGTCGAGCAGGGAGGCACCGGCTGTCGGCAGGCCGGTGAGGTCGGCGACCATGGTCTGGAAGTTGAGCAGGGCCTCGAGCCGGCCCTGCGAGATCTCCGGCTGATACGGCGTGTACGCGGTGTACCACGCGGGGTTCTCCAGCACGTTCCGCAGGATCACCGGCGGGGTGAAGGTCCCGTAGTAGCCCAGGCCGATCATGGAGTCGAGGACCTGGTTGCGGTCGGCGAGGGAGCGCAGCTCGGCCAGCACCTCGGCCTCGGTGCGCGCGCCCGGCAGCTCCAGGCCGTCGGCGTTCTTGATCACATCCGGGACGGCGGCGTCCGTGAGGTCGTCGAGCGAGCCGTAGCCGACCTGCGCGAGCATCTTGGCCCGCGCCTCCTGGTCGGGCCCGATGTGGCGCTGCTCGAAGGGCGTCCCCTGTTCGAGCTCGGCGAGCGGAATGCGGTGGGCGGTCATTGCGGAGGCCTCCTGGTCTGACGCGACCTGTGAAGGGCACCACGGCAAAGGTGCCCCGACGGCCTCCCCCTCTGTCATCTCGACCTGAGAGCTTCACCGGTCCGCCGCAAGGCGCTCCGGCTTTCACCGTCGGTGAGAGCGGGAGCCGTCGGCACCTGCCCTGCTTTCCAGAGTGACCTCGTCCGTGCGGTACGTGGGCCTGAGAGATTCCGGGGAGGATTTGCTCCTTCGGCGCCTCCGGATCGCTCCGGAGGACTCTCCCGCACGGGTTCAGCAGCCGCTTGCCAGCGTACCAGCGGGGACATCGAGGGAACCTTCGAGTGGCCATGTAGCGGAATGTGCTCTTTTGTAGTGCATAGTCCGCATTGCGACCAATTGGAGGGACCGTGCAGACCGACATCGATCCGCGGAATCTGATCGGCCGCAAGGCGTTCGACCGCAACGGAGCCAAGATCGGCACGGTCGACGAGGTGTACCTCGACGACGCGACCGGTGTACCGGAGTGGGCGGCCATACGAACGGGCCTGTTCGGCAGGGACGCGTTCGTCCCGCTGGAGCCCAGCGAACTGGTGGAGGGCACACTGCGGGTTCCCTTCGACCGGGCCCTGATCAAGGACGCCCCGGACTTCGGCGTCGGACGCCACCTCTCCCCCGAGCAGGAGCTGCAGCTCTACCACCACTACGGCCTGGACGTGGCCGCACCGCCCACGCCGGCGGACCGCGAGTTCGGGCATCTCGCAGGATCGGAGGAGACGTGAGCCCTGCCCGTCACCGAGCCCGGGCCGCGTTCTGCGACCGGACCCCGGCCGCGTTCTGCGCGGCACCCGGCTCGGCGCCCTCGGGTCTTCGCCGCGTCCCCGGCGGGTCCCCGGGCGGTCTCGGCACCAGGGGCAGGGGATCCGCCGGCTCCAGCGCGGGGTCGCCGGTGCGGAAGGTGCGCACGCGTCCCGGCTCCGAGCCGGGAGTCTCGAACCGGACGGTCACCCGGCCCAGACCGCTGCCCTGCACCCAGCCGGGCCCGTACTCGGCGTGCCGGACGTCGAGTCCCGGGCGCCAGACGTGCTCGGCCGGCCACGCGGTCTGCTCCTCGGCGGGCCCGTCCGCGCCCTCCGGCCCCAGGGGCTCCTCCGCCGCGGCCTCCCCTGCGGAGAGATGCGCCTGGGCGAACAGGTCCTCCTGCGTGTAGTCGGCCAGCCCGCTGACGCCCACGCCGAGGAGCCGTACGCCCCCCGTGGTGTCCACGGAGTCCAGCAGCCGCGCCGCGGCCTCCCGCACCACTGCGGGATCGTCCGTGGGCCCGCGCAGGGTCTCCGAACGGGTCAGGGTCGAGAAGTCGTACCGCCGCACCTTCAGCACGATGGTCCGCCCCGACAACCCGGCCTCCCGCAGCCGCCGCACACACCTGTCCGCGAGCCGCTGCACCTCCAGGCCGACCCGGATCCGGTCGTGGATGTCCACGTCGTACGTGTCCTCGACGGACACCGACTTGGTCTCCCGCTCGGCCACCACGGGCCGCTCGTCCCGCGCCAGCGCCATGGCGTACAGCGCGTGGCCGTGGGCCTTGCCCAGCAGCCGCACCAGCTCGTCCTCGCCCGCCTCGGCGATCTCGTCGACGGTGGTGATCCCGGCCCGTCTCAGGTGGTCCCCGGTGGCGGGGCCGACGCCCGGCAGCGTCCGCACGGACAGGGGGCCCAGCAGCGCACGCTCGGTGCCCGGCCGTATCAGCACCAGTCCGTCCGGCTTGGCCCGCTCGGAGGCGATCTTCGCGAGCATCTTGGAGGCGGCGAGACCCACCGAGCCCGTCAGCCCGGTCACGGCACGGATGTCCGCGCGCAGCTTCACCCCGGCCAGCCGTGCCGACTCCTCGTCCCAGGCCGCTCCCCCCGCCTCCAGGTCCACGAACGCCTCGTCCAGGCTGAGCGGCTCCACCAGCGGCGACAGAGCCCGCAGCAGGCCCATGACCTGCTCGCTGATCTCGCGGTAGAGCCCGAAGCGCGGCACCAGACAGGCGGCGTGCGGCGCGAGCCGACGCGCCTGGGCCATGGGCATCGCCGAGTGGACCCCGAAGGCCCGGGCCTCGTACGAGGCCGTGGCCACCACGCCCCTCGGTCCGAGCCCGCCCACGACGACGGCCTTCCCGCGCAGGCTCGGCTTGGCCGCCTGCTCCGCCGAGGCGTAGAAGGCATCCATGTCGAGATGCAGGATCGTGGGCGCGGTTCTCACATCTCCGATGCTGCCCTACACCACTGACAGCGCGGTATGGCAGGCGGCGCCTCAGACGGCCCGATTGCGGCGCCGTGCCAGCTCGTCCGCCGGATTGGGGCCGACGATGGTCTCACCGGTGTCGACGCGCTCTCCGTGCAGCTGTGACAGCGCGTTCTCGACGTCCTGCCACACGACGCCCACGGCGATGCCGAAGATGCCCTGTCCGCCCTGCAGCAGCGAGTGCACCTCGTCCGGCGACGTGCACTCGTACACCGTCGCGCCGTCGCTCATCATCGTCATCCGCTCCAGGTCGCGGAAACCGCGCTCCCTGAGGTGCTGGACGGCGGCGCGGATGTTCTGCAGCGACACCCCGGTGTCGAGGAAGCGTTTGACGATCTTGAGGACCACGACGTCCCGGAAGCTGTACAGCCGCTGCGTCCCCGATCCGTAGGCGGGGCGCACACTCGGCTCGACGAGACCCGTTCGAGCCCAGTAGTCCAGTTGCCGGTAGGTGATGCCCGCCGCGGCGCACGCCGTGGGACCGCGGTAGCCGATGTCCTCGGAAGCCGCCCCAGCACCGCCCGGCACGGGCGCCGGCCGCTGGGCGGCGGAGCCCACGGGACCGCCGGGGTGGGCGTACCCCCCGCTGGAACGGAGCCGAGAGCTTGGGGAAGGATACGGACCGCTCCCTCCCGGACTGCGTCCGGGGGCACCCCCAGCCGTACCGCCGCCGCTGCTTCTCACGCCGACCTCCGTCCTTGACTTGCCTTCTCGACGGTAGGCAGTCACCAGGGGTGCGTCAACGATCGCCACACTCGGCACGCCGAGTGATAATCACCCTAGGAGTGGTTTCCCGTGCCCTCCCGTGGGGAAAGGCTAGCCGAATGCCCGAGCGAAGGATCGCCGGACATCGCACTGGTCTTCGATCCATGCCCCCACCCCGTGGAGCGGCCCGCTCCGCGTGCCGCCGGGTGTTCTCCCACGGCCTCCGCGCCCGGCCGGGTGCGGCCCGTGCGCGAAGAGCCCCGTGTACGCACGCAGCCCCCGGCCGGCCCCGGTCACCGCACCGCGTCGGCCGGGCCTGCAGGGAGGCGGTCACTGGCTGCTCGTACCGAAGTCCTCCGGTGAGATCTGGTCGAGAAACTCGCGGAACTTCTCGACCTCGTCCTCCTGCTCGTCCGGGATCGCGATACCGGCGTCGTCGAGCACCCCGTCGCTGCCGTAGATCGGCGTTCCGGTGCGCAGCGCCAGCGCTATGGCGTCGGACGGCCGGGCGCTCACCTCGACACCGCTGGCGAAGACCAGCTCCGCGTAGAAGACGCCTTCACGCAGGTCCGTGATGCGCACTTCCGTGAGCTCCTGGCCGACGGCCTCCAGCACGTCCTTGAACAGGTCGTGGGTCAGCGGTCGCGCGGGCGCCATGCCCTGCTGGGCGAAGGCGATCGCCGTCGCCTCCCCGGGGCCGATCCAGATGGGGAGGTAACGGTCGCCTCCCACTTCACGCAGGAGCACGATCGGTTGGTTGGAGGGCATCTCGACCCGGACACCTACGACATCGAGCTCGTTCACACAGCAACCCTAGGCCGTGCCCGGGACGTTTGGGTAGTCGGGCACAGATCGGGCCCCCGATCCGCCGACGGCGAACGTCAGGGCTCAGGGCAGGCGGGCGCCCAGGGCGGACTGCACCAGCGCGGCATGCAGCTTCACCGCGAGCCCGGCCAGTTCCTTCGCGCGTGCCTCGGCGTGCGCCCTGGTCTGTGGATTGCGGTGGCGTCGCAGCGGGGCCACCACCTGGTCCACCAGGCCCGCCTCGCGCTCCGCGGCGGCCTTCATCATCCGCAGATGGCGCGGCTCGATCCCATGCCGGCCCAGTTCCGCCACCAGAGTGGCCACCGTGGCCGCCTCCGCCTCGTACGTCCCGTCCGGCAGCGGTGCGACGAGCCCGTACGACTCCCACTCCGCGAGCTGCTCCGCACGGATCCCGGCGGCTGTCAGCAGCTCCTCCCGGCCGATCCGCGCGCCTGTCGCGGTGTCGGCATCGCCCAGCAGGTCCCCGAGCAGCTCTCCGTCACCCGCGTCGCGCTGCCGGCCCAGGGACGGCAGCCGCACCTCCTCGCCGCGCTCCAGGGCGTCCAGGTACTCGCGGATGACCTTCAGCGGCAGATAGTGGTCCCGCTGCATCCTCAGTACCTGACCGAGCCGTTCGACGTCCCGTTCGCTGAACTTGCGGTACCCCGACGGGGTCCGCTGCGGCTCGATGAGCCCCTCCGACTCCAGGAAGCGGATCTTGGAGACGGTGACTTCGGGGAACTCCTCGTGCAGCACGTTCAGCACCGTGCCGATGCTCATCAGGCCGCCGTCCGCGGCGGCGGTGCCACTGTCGGCACCGCCGCTCGGTGTTTGAAGCATGGACCTTCCCTGGGGTCCCCCCGGACGGAGTCCGGGGGAGGGTCAGATGCCCCGCTGACTTGCGTAGAAGACCAGCCTGTACTTGCCGATCTGCACCTCGTCACCGTTGGAGAGCGCCACCTGGTCGATCCGCTCCCGGTTCACGTACGTGCCGTTCAGGCTGCCGACGTCGGCCACCGTGAACGTGCCGTCCGGGCTGCGGCGGAACTCCACGTGCCGGCGGGAGACCGTCACGTCGTCCAGGAAGATGTCGCTCTGCGGATGACGGCCCGCCGTGGTGAGTTCGGCGTCCAGCAGGAAGCGGCTGCCCGAGTTGGGGCCTCGGCGCACCACCAGCAGCGCCGAGCCCAGCGGCAGCGCGTCGACGGCCGCCTGCGCCTCGGGGGACAGCGTCGGCATCGGCGTCTGGCCGGTGGCCTCCGCGTCGTACGCCTCCAGACCCGAGATGGAGATCGTGGAGGTCGTCTCCGACGCACGCTCCGGAACCACTCCGGCCCGAAGCGGCGCACCGCAGTTGGAGCAGAAGCGGCTGTTCTCCGCATTGCGGTGACCGCACCTTGAACACACCAGGGCCGACATGTCCCCGAAACCTATGCGGCCGGAAGCGGCGGGGTCAACCGACGACGCGCCCTGACCTCCGGACATGTCACCACCCGGCCCAGCCACCTGATCCCGGAACAGCGGGCGCTGGCCCTCGGACTCTCCCGGCTGTGCGCGATGGTGGGCAGTCGCGTTGTCGCCGCCCTCTCGCGCGCTCTTGCCGAACAACTTCGCAAACAACTTCACGGGCGATTCCCCTTGACCGAAACAGACCCGCCCGTGGGGCAGGACGAACCCTGACTGCATACACCGGCCGACCCGGACATCTTCACAACGTCCGTATCCACCAGACAGTTTCCACCACGCACCACCCATTCGGTGCGCCGACCCCCCGCAACCTCATGCCCTTGCCGGACCGCCTCCATGCACCGGCGGTTCACTGGGGGGACGACCGAGCGTAGTCAGGCTGCTTCGCCGCTCGCAAGGCATCCACGACGATCTTCGTGGAACGTTCCACGGTGACCGTGGCCTGCTCCTTCTCCAGAGTCTGCACCACACCTCCGGGGATGTTCAGCGCCGGCTCGAGGTCCTGCGGTTTGCCGATGACCTTGAAACGATAAGGCTGGCTGATCTTGTTCCCGTCGACACTCACACTTTTGCCGGAATCCGACAGATATGTGTCGGCGACGACCCGCACGCCGTTCACCTGGATGGCCTCTGCCCCGGCCGCGCGCAGCTCCTGGATCGCGTCGAGCAGCATGTCCGCCTGGACCGTTCCCTTCGTGTCCTCGATCGTCATCGTGATACCGGGCCCCTGCGCGGCCACGGTGCCCGCGAGGATGCCCAGTTGCCTCTCCTTCTCGGCGGTCTGCTTGCGGGCCTCCTCGGCCCGGTCCGAGCTGTTCTCCAGCTCGGACCGCTGATGTTCGAGACCCTGCTTCTCGTCCTGAAGACGCTGCGTACGGTCGTCGAGTTCATCGAGGATGCGCACAAGATCCTCCTGGCGCGCGCCGCGCAGGGCGCTGCCGCCGTCGCTGTTGGAGGCGACCTGGACGGCCAGTCCGAAGCCGAGGCCGAAGAGCAGGAGGGCGACGATGAGTTGGGCTCGCGTGACGCGCGGCGGCCACAGGGCCTTCACCAGACGCCCGCGGCCGCTCAGCGCCGACCCGGGCTCCTGCTCCTCGTCCGGCGCCCGTGCGGTCCCGGTCGCCGGCACGGGGACCTCCTGCGGCAACTCCCTGCGCAGCCGGTGCTCGGGGGCCCGCGGCGGCTCGGGCCTGTGGTCCTCGTTGCTCATCGCGCTCACGCCCGGAACACGTGCCGGCGGATCGCCGCCGCGTTGGAGAAGATGCGGATGCCGAGGACGACCACCACGCCAGTGGACAGCTGCGCGCCGACGCCCAACTTGTCGCCGAGGAACACGATCAGCGCCGCGACCACCACGTTCGACAGGAACGACACCACGAAGACCTTGTCGTCGAAGATGCCGTCGAGCATGGCCCGCAGGCCCCCGAACACGGCGTCGAGCGCCGCGACGACGGCGATCGGGAGGTAAGGCTCGACGACCGCCGGAACCTCGGGCCGGACCAACAGGCCGACCACGACTCCGACGACGAGGCCCAGTACGGCGATCACGATGTGCCCTTCTCTGTGCTCGGTTGTGCTGTACGTACGGTCACACTCGGTGCGGCGGGCAGCCGGATGTCGCTCTCGGCGGAGATGCCGGTCCGGATCCCGTAGTTCTCCTGAAGCGCATGCAGGTACAGCCCGTCGGCGCTGTTCTGGAACCTGGTGCTGAGCCGCCGCCCGTCCCCCACCGCGAGCACCGTGTACGGCGGCACCAGCGGCCTGTTGTCGACCAGTATCGCGTCACCCGCGGCCCTGATCGCCGACAGCGAGGTCAGCCGCTGCCCGTTGATCGCGATCGCCTCGGCGCCCGACTCCCACAGGCCGTTGACGACGCGCTGCATGTCACGGTCGCGGACACGTCCGGTGTCGGAGAAGCCGGAGGTCTCACGCGGGTTGCCGTCGCCCCCCGTGCTGGCCTCCTTGGCGTCGTTCACGACCAGCTTCACGCCCGGGCCGTGCACCGCGACGGCGCCGGACAGGAGCCCCACCAGATCCGCTCGGCCGCTGCCCCCGTGCATCTTCAGGGCCTCGCGCTGCTGTGCGCTCACGTCGTCGCGCAGCTTGTCGACCGTGCCTTCGAGCTTGTCCGCAGCCGCGGTCTCCCGCTGGATCCGGTCGATGAGCTCCTGGCGTTCCTTGGCGACCGTCGGTGCCGCTATGCGCGCCTGCGCGGCGCCCACGGTCACCACGACCGCGGCGAGCACCAGACCGGCCGCGAGGCCGAGCTTGGCCCGCACCGTTCTGGGCATGCCACCGGCGTCGTCGGCCGTCTTCCGGGCGGCGGCCTCCGCGTACCCGTCATCCAGGCTGTGGTCCATGACGTTGGTGAGCAACGACATGGAGGCATCCGGACGCGGGGGGCGCGAGGCTGTGCTCCGAACGGGTGGCGGCTGCGGCATGCCGCACATCGTCGCACGTCGCGTGGGCTACCTCCGAATGGCCCCACCGACGTGCCGGACAGGCCCCCTTGGGGGCACTTGTCCGGCACGCGCGCGTGGTGTGCGATTTATCGGCCGGCGCTGTCCACGACCGACGACCACTCGTCGAGCAGGGCCTGCGCGGACGCGTCGTCGGGTCCTTCGGCCCACAGATGGGTGACGGCCTCGGCGGGGTCGGGCAGCACCAGCACCCACCGCCCGTCGGCCTCCACCACCCGCACGCCGTCGGTCGTGTCGACGGAGCGCTCCCCCGCCGCCTCCACGACCCGGCGCATCACCAGGCCCTTGACGGCCCAGGGGGTCGCGAGATCGCGCCTGAGGACGTGCGCACGCGGGATCCGCGCATCGATCTGGCTGAGGGTGAGCTGCGTCCGCGCCACCAGCCCGATGAGCCGTACGAAGGCGGCCGTGCCGTCGAAGACGCTGCTGAACTCGGGCACGACGAACCCGCCGCGCCCGTCACCGCCGAAAATGGTCGACTCCTCCCGGCCCACCCGGGTGAGGTCGTCGGGTGAGGTGGTCGTCCATTCGACCTGCGTCCCGTGGTACGCGGCCACCTGCTCGGCGATCCTCGTGGTGGTCACCGGCAGTGCCACCCGGCCGCTGCGTCGCTCGGCTGCGACCAGGTCCAGCATCACCAGCAGTGCCCGGTCGTCCTCGACGATCCGCCCCTTCTCGTCGACGAGGGACAGTCGCTCGCCCACGGGGTCGAATCGCACCCCGAACGCCGCTCTCGACGACGCCACGATCTCCCCGAGCCGCACCAGCCCGGACCGCCGCGTGTCGGCGGACTCCGTCGGCCGGGCCTCGTCGAGACCGGGATTGATCGTCAGCGAGTCCACGCCGAGCTTGCCCAGCAGGCTCGGCAGAACCAGCCCCGCACTGCCGTTCGAGGCGTCCACCACGACCTTGAGGCCCGACTCGGCTATCCCGGTGATGTCGACGCTCCGCAGCAGCGACCCGGTGTACGAGTCGAAGACGCTGGACGGGAAGTACAGGTCCCCGATCTCACCGGGGAAGGCCCGGCGGTACTCCTGCCGCGCGAAGACCCGGTCCAGCTTGCGCTGGCCGGCCTGCGACAGGTCGGCGCCCTGCCCGTCGAAGAACATGATGTCCACGGAGTCCGGCACGCCGGGCGATGTCCGGATCATGATTCCGCCGGCACTGCCCCGCGCCGTCTGCTGCCGGGCCACCGGCAGCGGGACGTTCTCCAGGTCGCGTACGTCGATGGCACTCGCCTGGAGGGCCGAGATGACCGCGCGCTTGAGGGCCCGTGCCCCTCGGGAGTGGTCGCGGGCGGTGGTGACCGTGGACCCCTTCTTGAGGGTGGTGGCATACGCGCCGGCCAGCCGGACGGCCAGTTCGGGCGTGATCTCCACGTTCAGGATCCCGGACACACCACGCGCGCCGAAGAGATGCGCCTGCCCACGGGACTCCCAGATCACCGAGGTGTTGACGAAGGCGCCGGCCTCGATGGTCTTGAACGGGTAGACCCGTACGTTCCCCTGAACGATCGATTCCTCACCGATGAGGCACTCGTCGCCTATGACGGCGCCGTCCTCGATCCTGGCCGCACGCATGATGTCGGTGTTCTTGCCGACCACGCACCCGCGCAGATTGCTGTGCTGGCCGATGTACACGTTGTCGTGGACGACGGCCTTGTGCAGAAAGGCCCCGCTCTTCACCACGACGTTCGAGCCGACGACGGTGTGCTCCCGGATCTCCGCACCGGCCTCCACCTTGGCGTAGTCGCCGATGTAGAGCGGCCCGCGCAGCACCGCGTCGGGGTGCACCTCCGCGCCCTCCGCCACCCATACGCCCGGAGAGATCTCGAAGCCGTCGATGTCGACGTCGACCTTGCCCTCCAGAACGTCGGCCTGCGCCTTCACATAGCTCTCGTGCGTGCCGACGTCCTCCCAGTAGCCCTCGGCGACATAGCCATAAATCGGCTTGCCCTCCTTCATCAGCTGTGGGAAGACGTCGCCGGACCAGTCGACGGGCACATCGGGCTCGACGTAGTTGAAAACCTCGGGCTCCATGACGTAGATGCCCGTGTTCACGGTGTCGGAGAAGACCTGGCCCCAGGTCGGCTTCTCCAGGAAGCGCTCGACCTTGCCCTCGTCGTCGACGATGGTGATGCCGAATTCCAGCGGGTTCGGCACACGCGTCAGACAGACGGTGACCAGGGCGCCCTTTTCCTTGTGGAAATTGATCAGATCAGTGAGGTCGAAGTCGGTCAGGGCGTCACCGGAGATGACGAGGAACGCGTCGTCCTTCAGTGCTTCCTCTGCGTTCTTCACGCTCCCGGCGGTACCGAGTGGCTTCTCCTCGTTGGCATAGGTGAGCTCCATCCCGAGCTCTTCACCGTCGCCGAAGTAGTTCTTGACCAGCGAGGCCAGGAACTGGACGGTGACGACGGTCTCGTTGAGCCCATGCCTTTTCAGCAGCCGCAGCACGTGCTCCATGATCGGGCGGTTCGCCACAGGCAGGAGCGGCTTGGGCATGCTTGAGGTCATGGGGCGAAGGCGCGTGCCTTCGCCTCCCGCCATTACGACGGCCTTCATGTCGGAAGCGTCCTCCTCGAAGAGACGACGGTCTAGCCGACTTCACCCGTCTAGATTGTCCCGCAGTTTTCCTGCGCGGGCCATCGAGCCACTACGGCCGCCCAATCTGCGGGCTCAATCGGCCATGGCGTCCGCCCTGACAAGTCGGCGGACTTGAACCACGTAGAGGACTCCTGCCCACCAGTACAGCGTTGTACCCCATCCGGCGAACGCCCATCCGAAAATAGCAGCGAGTGACGCGATCCATCCACTTCCGTCGCTGAGGAGCAGCAGGGGGAAGGCGTACATCAGGTTGAACGTCGCGGCCTTGCCCAGGAAGTTCACCTGCGGCGGCGGATAGCCATGGCGCCTGAGGACGCCCACCATCACCAGCAGGACCAGCTCCCGTGCCACAAGTACAGCAATCAACCAGAGGGGGAGAATCCCGCGCCATGTGAGGCCGACCAGTGTTGAGGCGATGTAGAGGCGGTCGGCCGCGGGGTCGAGGAGCCGGCCGAGGCTGCTGATCTGGTTCCAGCGCCGGGCGAGCTTGCCGTCCAGGTAGTCGCTGATGCCGCTCAGCACGAGCACCAGCAGGGCCCAGCCGTCACTCTTGGGCCCGCCGAACTCGGGCCTGAGGATCAGCCACAGGAAGAGGGGCACGCCGACGAGCCGCGCCATGCTGAGGATGTTGGGGATGGTGAGGACCCGGTCCGTCTGGACACGGGTCTCCTGGACCTCCACCCGGGAGCCTCCTGCGGGAAACGAGCCTACGATGCCCCCTGACCTTACCCGCAGGGTTCCCACCGCGGTGCGGAGGGGGCGGTGCCACCGAGGCCGAGCGGCAAAACAAAGGCTCCGGCCCTCGGGCGAATGCCCAAGAGCCGGAGCCGTAAAGGGAGTTCGGCGGCGTCCTACTCTCCCACAGGGTCCCCCCTGCAGTACCA
>NZ_JBHUDX010000050.1:95109-130281 GCF_042678285.1 Streptomyces caeni | reverse complement strand
GTTCGAGAGCCTGGTCAAGGAGCGGCTGGGCGACGAGGCTGCCAGGGCGGTCGATTGGAGCATGCCGCGGGTGGTGTGCATCGCCGGTGACTTCACCCTCCACGATGCGCACGCTGTGGAGGAGATCGGCCGGCGGATCGATCTGGTGAGTTACCGCGACTTCGGCGGCGGATTGCTGGCTCTGCAGCTGGTCGCCTCGGTGCCCGGTTCCGCTTCCGCGACACCGCTCCGCACGCCGGCACCGATCGCGGGCGCGCGCTCGGCGGATGCAGCAAGCGATGGCTCGACGGTCAAGTCGGTCCGGCAGTTCTACGACGAGTCGCCTCAGTCGCTGCGGGACCTGTACGCCGACCTCGACGCGATGCTGATCTCCCCTGCTGATGTGCAGAAGGAGTTCCAGCTGCATTACGTCGCCTACCGGCGGATCAAGAACGTCGCGACTGTCCGCTTCCAGCCGCGCAGCCACACCCTCGTGGTCCGGCTTGCGGTCAATCCCGACACGGTCGAGCTGGTCGAGGGCTTCTCCCGTGACGTACGCAGGATCGGCTGTCTGGGGACTGGTCCTCTGGAGCTGCGGATCCGGTCACACGAGGACCTGTCGAGAGCTGGCGAGCTGGTCCGGCGGAGCATCGAAGGCCGCTGACCCAGATCGCGGGGGCCAGGGGCACATCGGAGTTCCGATGCGCCCCGGCCCCCGGTCTTACGTGCCTTCATGGATGGCGGTCCGGCGTGGTCTGGTCTCATTCTTCAGGGCCTGCCAGTACGAAGTCATCCTGGGTCAGGGCGCGCTGGAGTCGCTGTTCGGCGATGTCCGCGTAGTGATCTGACAGTTCGATTCCGATGAACTGTCGCCCCTCACGAAGCGCGGCGACGCCCGTGGAGCCGGATCCGGTGAAGGGGTCAAGGACGGTGCCGCCGGGTGGGCAGATCTTGACCAGCTCCTGCATGACCTCGACGGGCTTCTGGGTGATGTGCACCCGGTCCTTCCTCGGCTGACTCGCCGTGTAGAGGCCGGGAAGGTAGACGGGGTTGCGGTCGGCGTCGACCGGCCCCTTGGTGCCCCAGACGATGTACTCGCACGACTGCTTCAGGCGGCCCTTCTGCGGCCGGGAGACCGGCTTGTGCCAGGAGGCGATGCCTCGCCAGGTCCATCCTGCGGCCTGCAGGGCGTCCGTCGTCGTCGGCAGCTGCCGCCAGTCGGTGAAAACCAGTGCGGCGCCGGACTCGACGGTGGCCCGGTATGTCTCGGTGAGCAGCAGGCTCAGCCAGAACCCGTATGAGCGCTGGTCGCGGTTCTCGCCCGGGAAGTTCGCCAGCTGATGCTCAGCGTCGGTGGAGGTGTACTTCGAGCGGGCGGTGCGGCCGGTGCGCTCGGCACTGGTGCGTCCGCCGCTGTTGTACGGCGGGTCGGTGATCACAGCATCGACGCTGTCGTCGCTGAGGCCGGCGAGCACGGTCAGTGCGTCGCCTCGGTGGAGGGTGTACGGCATCCGGGAGTTCTCGCTTTCCGGGGTTTCGGTCGTGGCGCGATTTTCCCTTCGGGAGTCGCGCAGCAGTGGCTCCGGGCGGCATCGGGAGTAGCCGTTCGGGGCGGTTGATGGGCGGGAGGTTAGTGGCTCCGTCCGGCCGCGCCCAATAGTCCAGAGCCCGTCTGCCACGCCCGGCTTGCGCCGGATCGAGGGTCGTTTGGTGCGGCCGCAAATCGCGTCTACTGTCTCGCCGTGTTCGCAGGACGGGGCTGGTCCCCGCTCCTGCTGACCTGCTTTTTTCTGTGCTGTTTCGTCCAACGGGGCAGCACCGGAATCGCAGTTGGGGCGTGTTGTCGACGAGCCAGGGGAGGCATTCCGATGTGGTGCCTGAGATTACGAGCGCGGCTGGCTGCCGCACGCTGATGACGCCTCCGGGTCTTGGGAGTTAGTCGCCCCAGATACCGGATTCCTCGCCCTCCTGGGGGAGTTCGGATTCACACCGGCGCGGCGTCGGTGACCTTTTCCACGAGAGACCGGCGCCGCGCCACCACACGTTAAGGAGCTGCGTATGCAGCATGCCCAGAAACCCTCATTCCGGTGGCGGCCATGAAGAAGACCGGCACCGTGGTGGGCCTGGTCGCCACCGGTCCCCTGCTCCTGGCCGCCCCGTTCCTCGTCGTAGCCGCCAAGGATGCGGCAGCCTGCACGGCCGGTCGTGCACAGTCCGTCGATAGCGCGACGGTCGCTCGACAGGTGAAGTCGATCTTGGGTGGCGGCAAGGGCGATTCGGTCTCGATCGCGGGTCTGAGTGATCCGGCCGAGCAGATACCGCACGCCAAGACCATCGTCGCCACAGGCATCGCGCTCAAGGTGCCGGCGCGGGGGCAAGTGATCGCATTGGCGACCGCATTGCAGGAGTCCGGCCTGCGGAACTTGTCGTACGGCGACCGGGATTCGCTCGGCTTGTTCCAGCAGCGTCCGTCGCAGGGCTGGGGGGCGGCCAAGGAGATCCGGGATCCCGTGTACGCGGCGACCCAGTTCTACACGCACCTGTTGAAGGTCGACGGGTGGCAGCAGCTGACGGTCGCGCAGGCCGCTCAGGCGGTCCAGCGCTCGGGCTATCCGGACGCGTACGCCAAGTGGGAGGACCTGGCCACTGCTCTGCAGTCGGCGATCGTGAAGGCCCTGGGCTCCCCGGATGACGACGCAGGATCGAGCGACGCTGCTGATTCCACCGGTTCCGGGTGCGTGGTCGGGGGTGGGGAGGACGGTGCCGGCTTCGGCGCGATTCCCGCCGGGGCGCTGCCGGATGGGTACGAGATTCCCGCCGATGCGCCCACCGAGGTGCGGACCGCGATCCGGTGGGCGCTCGGCCAGCTCGGCACTCCGTATCAGTGGGGTGGCTCGTGTACGGATCCGCACGGGCTGGACCCGATGGGGCGCTGTGACTGCTCGTCGTTGATGCAGCGCTCGTACGCCGCCGCCGGCGTGACGCTGTCCCGTACGACCTACACCCAGGTCAAGGATGGCGAGGCCGTATCTCTGGGCGCGGTGAAGCCGGGCGATCTGCTGTTCACCGATGGCACCGCCGCTGCCCCCAATCACGTGGGCATGTACATCGGCTCCGGGCTGATCGTGCACGCGCCGCATACCGGTGACGTGGTCCGGATCACCACGCTCGCCGCGTGGGAGTCCCAGGTGCTGGCCGTGCGCCGCGTCGCCAACTGAGCCCAGCGGGCCTCGCACTTCCCCTTCTGTCCGGCTCGCTTCGGGCCGTCATTCCCCCCAGCCGAAGGACCCCCTCCGTGAAGCGCAGAGCGATTCTGACCGCGATTGCTGCCGTGGTGCTGGGCGGCACGGTGCTCCTCGCCCCGTCCGTGCAGGCTGCCTCCTGCGACTGCATGGTCTCCGGCTGATCCCTGGCTCTGCGCCGTGACCGCGGGGCCGTAGGCCCTATTCCGGGGCCATCGCCTCCCCCTCTTCCCCCCCTTCTTCCCGCTTCCCGGGCATCTCCGTGTGCCCATTTTCGAACTGGAGTTGCCGTGAATCTTGCCGATCACGTCCGTTATCTGGCTTATGACCCGGGGGTGACCCCGAAGGAGGGCGGCCTGCCGGGCCTGTCGGTCCTGAAGGAGGTCATCTCCTCGATCAACCTGTTCGGCATCATCGCCGTCGTTGGCGCCCTGGCCGTCTCCGCCGTGGTGTGGGCCTGGGGTCACCACTCCGGCTCGCACCAGGCCGAGGCCAACGGCAAGAAGGGTGCCACGGTCGCCGCCGGCTGCGCACTGCTGCTCGGCGCCGCGAACGGGATCGTCAGCTTCTTCTCCGCGCTCGGCTCCCAGGTCCACTGATGCAAACGAAACAATCCGCCACGCACGCCCGCGCAGGCGGCGCATCAGGACCACGCCACCGGATCATGGCCGGGATCGCGGTCCTGGCCGCCCTCACGGCGGTCGCCGGGCTGATCGCGTATCTCACCCGCGATCGCCACACAGTGGCCCCACCCTCTGCCGCCGGCACGACGAGCGCGGCGACAGCAACGGCGAGCGCCACTCCGTCCCCGTCGGTCTCGGGGCCCGTCGGCAAGGGGTCGGTGGCCAAGCCCCCGAGGACGACCGACCCGGTGGTTTTCGGCAAGGCGTTCGCCAAGACCCTGTGGGCCTACGACAGCCGCACGCTCTCGCAGCCGCAGCAACTGGCCGGGCTGAAAGCGTGGATGACCGGCGAGGAGAAATACGCCGACTGGCCCTCGGTCACCGCCCAAGTGCCCACGAAGGACCTGTGGAAGCAGCTACGGACGAACGGCCAGTACGCCACCGCCCGCATCAGCGAGGGTCACATCCCCGCAGCCTTCGCGGCCGCATTCAACGAGAACCCGGGCGCGATCACCACCGCGTACGTCTACGCGGTCAGCGTCACCGGCACCCAGGCCATCGCCTGGAACAGCGGCGGTGCCGGTGCCGAATCCCGCGCGATCACGCTCGCCGTCCAGTGCCGCCCCCACGAGCACTGCGCGCTGTCCGGCATCGCTCCGGGCGTCAGCCCCTGACCCCCCACGAGAAAGAAAGGAGGCGTCTGCCATGCCAGTGAACGTCTGCGACTGGCCCCTGATGTCCAGCGTCTGCGACAGCGTCACCAGCGGGGTCGGCGACGCCATCACCGACGGCATCGGCGCCTGGATCGCCAAGTCGACCGGTGAGCTCGCCGCTTCGGCGGCCGACCTCGCCGCCGATGCCGTCAACGCCACCACCGCGGTGAACCTGAACGCGTCCTGGTTCCGGGACAATTACGAACTGCTGCTGCCGATCGGGCTGATCCTCACCGTCGGCACCTTCTGCCTGGCGTTGATCCGGGCCGCCTGGCGCCGCGACTCGGAGTCACTGTTCGACGCGCTGAAGGGCACGATCACGGGCGTCTTCTTCGCCTTCACCGCGATCGCCTTCACCACCGTCGCCCTGACCGTCGTCGACGCACTGTCGGACGGCTTGTTCACGCTCGCCAAGAGCAGCGTCTCGGACGCGGTACGCCGCGTGGTCCTGGTCAGCCAGTTCGGGCAGCTGGGTGCGCTGGGTTGGCTGGTCCAGGCTCTGGTCGCGCTCGGCGCCGCCATCGGCGCGTTCATGTACTGGGGCGTGATGGTCTTCCGCAAGGTCGGCATCCTGATCCTCGTCACCTTGGCCGTGTTCGCCGGCGCCGGAGGCGGCTGGGAGGTCGCCAAGCGCTGGCGGCGCGGCTGGATCGAGGCCACCGCCACGCTCGTCGTCTCGAAGCTGCTGATGACGGTGGTGTTCCTGACCGGCGTCTCGGCGATGGGCAAGGCCGATGCGAAGGACGGGCTGTCCGCCTTGTCGGATGCGATGGCCGGCATCGTCGTACTCGCTCTGGTGATGCTCACCCCGTTCGCCACGTACAAGTTCGTGCACTGGGCCGCCGACGGCGGAGGCGGCGAGGACCTGCACCGCTCCGGGGCTTCCGGGATGGTCACCGCCGCCCGCGGGGCCAAGACCGCCGGGCAACTCGCGGTCCAGGCCGGCACCGGCACCCCCGCTCCGCAGGGCCCGGCGACCGTGCCAGGCATGGGCTGGGGCGGTGTCGCCTCTGGGATCGACCCCACCGGCAACAACAGCAGCACCGGTACCCCGAAGCAGGTCCGGTTCCGCTACGGCGAGGATCCGGGCGCCACCGGCGACAAGGGCACGCCGCTCATCAAGCGCCCGCCGGCCGACGGTGACCGGGGCCAGCCGCTGATCCGGCGTCCCGGACAGCAGGCCGCGGCGAACGCCCCAGCGTCGTCGAGCTCCGCGGCAGCCGAGGCACCTGCGAGCCCGCAACCCCAGGGGCCTGCGACTCGGCTACGGCCTCCGGCCGCGCAGGGAGGCGCGGCCTCGTCCGGCGCTGGTCCCGCTCCGCAGGGCTCGGCGACACCGCAGCAGTGGGTCTACCCCAACCCACCGCAGGGCGGTTCGCGCTCCTAGCCCTGGCTGACACGGGGTGGGCCGCCGCCACCTGGACGGCCCGCCCCCTCCCTCTATCTCTGCACTTCGTTTCAAGGACGGCTTCGCCATGCTCTCCGACACCTCACCGACCGAGGCCACGGCCACGGTCAAGTTCCCGCACCGCTCCCGGCGCGGCGTGCTGCTCGGCCTCACCGCCGCCCAGCTCTTCGTCGTGGCCACCACCGGCCTGCTGCTTCTCGCGGTCCTGCTCACCGCCGGCGTCACCGGAGCCCTCAAGCTGATACCGGTGTGGGCGTTGGTCGCGGTCGCGGTCTTCGCCCGGCACCACGGCCGCTCACTCGCCGACTGGTCCCCCATCGTGCTCCGGTACGCGCTTCGTCGTGCCCGCGGCCAGCTGCTCTGGCTCGCCCGGCCTTCCACCCGGCAGCGCCGCGAGGGCCTGCTGCACCTGCCCGGCACCGCTGCCTCCCTGCGTGTGGTCGCCTCGCCCGACCGCCGTGTCGGCGCCGTTCACGACCCGCATCAGCAGACTCTGACCGCCGTCGTGAAGATCTCCAGCCGGGCCTTCGCGCTGCTCGATCCGGCCACCCAGAACGCCAACGTCGCCGGATGGGGCCGCGCCCTCGCTGCCCTGGCCCGTACGGGACACATCGCCCGGATCCAGGTCCTGGAGCGCACCGTCCCGGACTCCGGTGACGCGCTCAACCGCTACTGGGAGGACCACGGGCGCCCCGACACCCACCTCGCCGGGCCCGTCTACTCCGACCTGCTCGCCGCCGCAGGGCCCGCCGCCGCGCCACACGAGGCGTACCTCGCCCTGGCCTTGGACCTCAAGGCCGCCCGCAGGTTGATCAACCAGGCCGGAGGCGGACTCACCGGTGCCTTCGCGGTCCTGGCACAGCTGACGGCGACCTTCGACCAGGCAGCCCGCAACGCCGGGCTCGCCCCTGCGGGATGGCTGACCGGCAATGAGATCGCCGCCGTCGTGCGCACCGCGTACGACCCCGAGGCGTCGGCGGCGCTGGACCGCTGGTCGGCCTCCGGGCGCGCGCAGGCCGTCCCGGCAGCCGCCGGCCCGGTGGTGCTGGTGGAGAAGGCCGACCGGATCCAGACCGACACCGCGCACCACGCGGTGTTCTGGATCGAGAACTGGCCTCGGATCGAAACTTCGCCCGGCTTCCTGCACCAACTGCTGTTCGCCTCCGGCGTGCGCCGCACTCTGTCCCTGACCTACGCGCCCAAGGGCCTCGATGCCGCGCTGAGGGACGTCCAGCGCAAGAAGGCCACCGTGATCGCGGACGCCGCCGAGCGGCAGCGCAAGGGCCAGGTCGACTCCGAGGAGGACTCGGTCGAGTACGCCGATATCAAGGCCCGTGAGCGGCAGCTGATCGCCGGCCACGCCGATGTCGCCCTGACCGGTCTGCTCACCGTCTCCGCCGAGAGCGATGAGCAGCTCAACGCCGCCTGCGCCGCCGTCGAGACCGCCGCTGTCGCCGCGCTGGTCGATCTGCGCCGTCTGACCTGGCAGCAGGCCGAAGCCTTCACCAATGCGGCCCTGCCTCTGGCCCGCCCGTAGCGCTCCGTCCTCTCACCCGCACTTCGCCGAAGGGCATCGCCATGCTGACCCCGCAGCCGCCGCTGCCCGACCTCGCCCCGGATTTCGTGCCGTTCGCCACCGCAGCGCTCGACTTCCACCGCAGCATCAACGTCCCTGCCGGAACGGTCGCGGCCAGCCGCGCCGAGCTGGACTCCCTGCACGCCCATCTGATCTCCCTGCACGGCCTGTTCGACGCCCACACCACCCGCACCGCCGTGGTCGCCGAGGCCGAGGGCGACAACCTGCGCGCCGTACGGACCCGGCTGTGGCAGGCCGTCGAGCATCTGCACGCCGCGTACCACGCAGCTCCCCGCCCCTCCACTGGCCAGACGCCGGCCCCGGAGGCGTGCCGGGCGGGGCTTCCCGAGGGTGCCCCGGAGCTGTCGATCTGTCAGCGGCATCTCGCCACCGCCGCCCGGGTCCGTCGCCAGACAACCCCGGCCGAGCTGCACGACCCGTTCACCGGCCTCATCCGCCACTGACACCGCCCGAGGAGTTCTTGCCCCATGGCGATCCGTACGCGCGCCAGCGCCAGCCCCCTGTTCACCCCGCGCAAGGCCAGCCGCGCCACAGCTCGCGCCGCGCGGGAGGAGTTCGCCGCCGCCCGCCACACCGCCCGCCGCGCCGCCCAGCCCGAAACCCGTCCCACCTCCGCCGGTGGGGATCCGGATCTGCGGGCCACCTACCCTGCGTCGGGGAGGCCGGGCCCCGCCTCCGCCCGAGGCGGCCTCCTCAAACTGCCCGCACACCGGATGACGACGGCCACCGCCAGCGGCGCATACCCCTTCCTCGCCGAAGGCGGGCTCGGCGCGCAGGGCATCTACATCGGCTGCGATGTCCACGCCGAAGCCGCGTTCACCTACGACCCGTTCGCGTTGTACGGGCGGCTGGAGGGCTTCACCAACCCGAACATCCTGCTCGCCGGGATCATCGGCATGGGCAAGTCCGCCCTCGCCAAGTCCCTCGCCGTCCGAGCCGTCGCCTTCGGCTACCGCATCTACGTCCCCTGCGACCCCAAGGGCGAGTGGACAGCCGTCGCCCAGGCCCTCCGCGGCAACACCATCGCCCTCGGCCCCGGCCTCCCCGGCAGGCTCAACCCCCTTGACGCGCCCGCCCGGCCGTACGGCATCAGTGAGCAGGACTGGACGAGCGAGGTCCGCAAGCGCCGTCTGCTGCTGCTCGGCTCCCTTGCCCGCACTGTGCTGCGCCGGGACCTGCACCCGATGGAGCACACCGCGCTCGACGTCACCCTCGACCAAGTCGTCACTGCCGCCGAGGCGACCGGTGCCACGCCGCTGCTCGGCGATGTCGCCCATGTTCTGGGCTCACCGGCGCGGCTGGACGCGGCCATCGGCGAACTGTCCGGGCGGCTCGGCCAGGCCGCCGAAGACCTCGCCCACGCCCTGCGCCGCCTCGTCCACGGCGACCTGGCCGGGATGTTCGACGCCCCCTCCACGGTCACCTTCGACCCGGCCGCGCCGATGCTGTCCATCGACCTGTCCCGGCTCGGCGGCGTCGGCGACGACACCGCCCTCGTCCTCGCCATGACCTGTGCCTCAGCGTGGATGGAGGCCGCCCTCGCCGACCCCGCCGGCGGCAGGCGCTGGGTGATCTACGACGAAGCGTGGCGCGTCATGCGGCACGTCGCCCTGCTGGAACGCATGCAGTCCCAGTGGAAGCTCTCCCGAGGACTCGGCATCGCCAATCTGATGGTGATCCACCGGCTGTCCGACCTGCTGACCGCAGGCGACGCCGGATCCCGTGGCCGCGCACTCGCCGAGGGCCTGCTGACCGACTGTTCCACACGGATCATCTACCGCCAGGAAGCAGACCAACTCGCCACCGCCGCCACCCTCCTGGGACTGACCGGCGTGGAGACCCAGGCCGTCTCCGCCCTCACCAAGGGACGCGGCCTGTGGAAGGTGGCGGGCCGGTCCTTCATCACTCAGCACCTCCTCCATCCGCGCGAGCGCGAACTCTTCGACACGGACGCCCGGATGCATGCAATCCCCCGCGAGTTCACTGCAATTGAAGGTTTCTCAGCCTCGTCCGCGCCGCACGCCCGCTGAGCGGCGCCCCGTCGGCTCTCTACCGCAATTTCCCGGCCTCGCCAAACGCCTCCAGGCCCGGATCCTCGGCACACACCACCCCTCACACCACGCATCTGCGCAAAACCGCCCGCCACGCCACAGAAGGCCAACGCATGCCCGAGCCCATCCCCGCCATCCGTATCGCCCGCCGTCCCACCAGCGGCGTCACCGCAGAAGGCGGTGACGCATTCGCCGCCACGCTCCTGGAACGGGCCGGATTCGTCCCCCAGTCCTCGATCCGCCAGTCCTGGTACCGGCTCCACTACGACATGGGCGAGGACTACGAGAACGAAAAGGCCACCCACGCCTACGAGATGCTGACCGCCGCCCGATACCCGGTGGTCATCGACCCGTCGCTGCGCCTGCGCAATGACCGCACCGGCACGCCCCCTCTCGCCGCCACGCACGACGTCTACAACCAGACTCTGAGCGCACTGATCGACGAGATCGTCCACGCCGACGAAGCCGTCGAGGTCGCCGCGCTCCTCTACGTCCTCACCGACGAGAAGATCGGCATGCTGCCCGCGCTCCGCGAAGTGGTGGAGAAGGCCGGCTTCTGGGTCGACGGCCTCGGCACCCCGCCGCTGGCGGAGCGATTGCGCGAGGCCAATCGCGCACTGCTCGAGGCCACCGTCGGTATCCATCACACCGCCGACGCGCTGCTCGCCCTCCCCGACGACCGCCAGCGTCGTCCCGTACCCCAGTGGCTGCTGCGCACCCAGGCCGCCCAGGCCCGGACGGCCACCACCACGGGCCATGCCCCAGCCAGCCCCAACTCCGACGAGGCCGAGCCGCCGCATCCGGCCGCCCCGCAGCCACCGCGCCGTACGCGCTGAACTTGCGCCACCACCGGATCCGAGAGGGCTCGTGCCGCCAGCGCGCCGTCACCCAGACGGCAACACGTGGCCGAGCCGCCACCCGCCACCGCCCCGGCGGTCTCTGCCCCGCCGGCCTCCGCACCGCGCCCGCCGCGACGCCGCTGACCTTCCCGACGCCAGAAGAGACACCCTCATGGACGATCCGCACATAGTCATCGGCCGCCACCCGGACCTGGGGATTGTGGCCGCCAACCGGCACAACACCCCTGTCATCGACCACGTTCTGCGGCGCGTGGGCTTCGAGCCCGTTCCTGGCCGCCGCCAGTTGTACGCGCTGGCCGAGCCCGACCGGGACGGGATCCGCCGTGCCCGCCAGGCCGTGCAGAGCCTGCGCATCGTGCGCTACCAAGTGGCTGTCGACGCTGATCTCGAGCCCGACTCGCTGGCACCCCGGCCCTTGCACAACCGCCACCGCGAACCGGTCGAGAGTCCGTCCGAGCCGAACGCACACACTCGCGCCCTCGCCTCCGACATCGCTTCCGGCCGCCTGGTCCTCCTCGATGAACTGCGCGATCCGGAAGGCGCCCTGCGCGCCGTCGGCACCTACCCCGCCACGGGCGAGGGCGTCCTGCTCTACGGCGAGGACGACCTGCGGTACGTCGAAACCAGGCTCGCCGATACCGACCGTGCGCTCGCGGCCTTCGCCCACGTTCGCGGCAATAACCACCCAGTGCCGCCGCCGGAGCCGCGGGCACGGGCAGCCACTGCTGTCTCTCCCGCCCGCTCGGCCCTGCGTCTCCCGGGCCGTGCGGCGACCGACGTCCCGGGGAGCCGCTCCTTGGCTGCATCACCGGCTGCCGGGCTGCGGGCGCCAGGGCACCGCTCCCGCTGATCAGCACCTCCGTTCCCAGAACCCCAGGAGCACACTGCAATGGCAAAAGAACCCGACGTCGCCTTCGGTCTTCACCCCACGTTCGGAACCGTGGCGGCCGTCTCCGAGGGACTGTCGCAAGCCGAAGCCGCGCTGCGCGCCGCCGGCTTCGACCACCACGAGGAGCTCGACATCTTCGTCCTCCCCAGGGGTGCCGACCGCCGCGCGATGGTTCAGCTCGTCCGTGACCTGCAAGCCCTCGGGTACACCGTCGCCGCCGACCCGCACCTGCAGGAGCCGCAGCAGATATCCGGCATCCGCGCGCTGACATCCCGCGTCATTCAGGCGCAGAGTCCGTCCGACATCGCCGATGTCTTCAACAACCTCCTCGACGACCGGGGCGGCGTCATGCCGGAGATGCACCAGCTGCTGGAGGCCACCGCCGAGTGGTGCGAGCGGCACCTCGGCGACGAGGGCACCGACCTCGCCCGGATCTGCAGGCGCCTTGGCCACAAAATCACCGAGCTGAGCGTAGACCTCGGCTTCACCGGCGCCGACTTCCTCGACCTCGACAGCCCCCTGCCACCACGGCCCACGACCACGGCGCTGTCCCAGCGGGAGAGCCGGGCTCGCGCCGCCACCACCCCGTCTCCCGCGCACTCCGCCACTTCCCGGCCTGCGACAGCCAACAGCCCCACGCCGTCCCACGCGCCCCAGGCTCCCTCTGCCTCGCCCGCCCCCAGCCGATAACAGCCCCATATATAAGGAGCGCGTTCTGTGCGCCTCGCACCCCACATCTTCTTCGGCCCCCATCCCGACCTTGGTGTCGTCGCCGAAGTCGCCGCCGGCAACCCCCATACGGAGCGGGTCCTGCGCAAGCACCACTTCCGCCAGTACCCGGAATCGGGGCTGTACTTCCTGCCGAGCGACGCCCCGTACAACCGGGTCCTGCGTGCGGTGACCGGTGCCGCCCGCGTACTGCAGGACGCGGGTCTGTCGGTGGCAGCCGATCCACGCCTCATGGTGCCCCCGCCCGCCCCGCGGTCTCCCGGCACGTCCGCTCGGAAGGCCGTCCCGGCGCAGTCTCTGACCGCGCTGACCGCGGAACTGCACACGGTCAACGTGCGATGGATGCCGCCGAGATCCTGCAGGAACTGCTGGACGAGGACTTCGGCGCCATGGGCGAGCTGGAACAGCTCATCGAGACGACGGCCACCTGGTGCGAGCGCCTGGGCACCGACGAGGGACGCGAACTCGGCTCCCGGGTGCGACCATCGCCAACCATGTGGCCTTCCTCGGCGACCGGATAGCCGACGTCGAAGTCGACCTGGCGGTCATGCCGGGCCTGATCCCAGCCGACGCCCCACCATTGGCCGCCGCTCCCGCCCGCCCGCGCGAAGACCTTCTGCCCAGGTACGGGGCTCGTGCCCAGGCTGCCGTGGCGGCCTCCCCGCACCGACCGGCCCACTCGCCCACCGCTGCCACACCGTCCCCGGTGGCAGCCTCTCCGCCGGCCGGTCCCGCTCGTACGCGCTGACCGCCCCGCCCGTTCACCACCTCGCGAAGGAGTACCACCGCCATGGCCGTGAAGACGAAATGGACCGTCGAGCACCACCCGTGCGGTCACGCCACCACTGTCGATCTGTCCGAGCGTCCCGCTGACCGCCGCGCCGGCTACGCGCGCTGGCTCGCCGGACGGGCCTGCTCTGATTGCTGGAAGGCCAGCCGCGACAACGACGCCGAGGAGAAGGCGACGTGGCTGGAGAACAAGCGCGCCGAGGAACAGGCCGAGGCCGAAGCGTGGGCCGAGCAGTACCGGATGCCACGGCTCGACGGGACCGATCGGGCGGTGGCGTGGGGCAACCGCTGCCGTCACCAGCTGATGTCCGCCGCTTACACCGCCCTCGTGCTGGAAGGCGACACAACGGAACCCGAGTGGGAGGCCATCGAAGACGCTGCCCGGACCGTGACACGGGCCGGGTGGTGGATCGATCAGAGGGAGGCCGACCCCGCTGACCTGCCCGAGCTTCTGCAGGCCGCCACCAACGACGGCCGGCCCACCGAGAACCCGTACGCGTAGCGCTCGGCGCCGGACTTTCTACCACTCCGATCCGGCCGGACCAAGCACCCGTTTCTCCGGATCCTCCACTCCATAGCCGCGCTCCTCCCTTCGACCGAAAGTAACCGCTATGCCTGAACCCCTGATCACCATCGCCCTCGAGCCCAGCGGCCGGGTCAGCGCCCGCGGCGCCGACGCCCTGGCTGCTACCCTGCTCCGCCGGGCAGGATTCACCGAGATCAACGACTGGCACGGTCTGCGCCACCGGATGCCGTTGAGCAGTTCGACCGAGGAGCGAGCGGCCGTTGCCGGGTACGCGGCGCAGATGCTTCGGGCAGCCCGCTACCAGGTCGACATCGACCCACGGCTGGACCCCGACCCGCCCCAGGCACCCACCCCCACCGACCCCCTCGGGCGATACGCCGTTGGCCGTGCGGTGCTCGACCTGACCGACCGGGTCAACGCCGCCACCACCGCCGAACAGGCAGCCCAAGCCCTGGACCAGATCCTCGATCCTGCCGACGGCATCCTGATCCGCCTTCAGGAAGTTCTGGAAGCAGCGGCCGAGAAGTGCAACGACTTCGACGAAGACGGCAGCAGCTTCGAACTGAGCGACCGTTTCACCGCCGCAGCCGAGCAGCTCACCCAGATCGGCCACGATCTCGACAGCGCCGCCATCGGCTTCCGCGCCTTGGAACCGGCCGCACCGACCCAGCAGCCCCAGGAGCAGAGCCGGCAGGCCCAGGTCGCCGCCTACGACGAGACGGCTGTCACCAGCGCCGCTCGCGCCACCTCACCGGCCACCCGCAATACGCCCGCCTGCGGTAGGCAAGGGGCCGCCCCAGACAACACCGCTGCCCAGCCGACCGCCCAGCCCGCCCGTCGCCCCCGCTGATCTCCAGAGCCTCTTTCGTGAGCAGCGCCACAGCTGCCCGGTCTCGTCCCGAGCCAGTGCCGTACGTGCCGTCTCCCCGACGGCCGTCGCCAGCGATGCCGGCTGCCTTCACAACAGTCGCAATCACACCGTGCGGCGCCTTCACCCCAGCCAGCCGACCGCGCCCAATCCGTTGAGGAGCCCCCGATGACCGCAAGAAGAACCACTCTCCTGCCCCCTTCCCTTCGTTGTCACCGTTCCCGGAGTCTCCTGTGCCATCCGCACGTTCACGCACGCCCTCGACCACCACCGGAACCGACGCCCTCCTCTATCTCCTGCTCGTCATCGCCGGACTCGGCCTTGTCGGCGGTTCATTGGCCTGGCTGTGCGGCAATCTCACCGCTCTCGTTACGGGTTCGGGCCGATGGTCCGTCTACGATCCCGCGACCCCGCTGTTCCATCCCGAGCAGCTCTGGCCTCACCTTCCCCGCCCGGCAGTCATCACCGCTTGTTACGTACTGCCCGCCCTGGTGCTCCTGCTCACCGCCGCCGCCGGCGCGAAACTCTGGTTGCGGCTGCACGGCAACCGAAAGGGTCTGGCCGACCAGCGTGATCTCTCCGGGCTGCTGCCCAAGGAGATCAGCGCGAAGGCCAAGGACCTCCGGCCCAGCCTGAAAGACACGAACGCCAAGCAGATCGCGCCCGACGACCGGGGCATCCTGCTCGGCACCCTGAATCCCGGCAACAAGGAGATACGTTCCTCGTGGGAGGACGTCCTCCTGGCGATCATGGCTCCCCGCTCCGGCAAAACGTCCGGCCTCGCGATCCCTGCCATCCTCCGCGCCCCAGGCCCGGTTCTGCTCACCTCGAACAAGGCCGCCCGCGACGCCTACACCGCCACCCTCGACGCCCGCGCCGAAGCCGGCACCGTGTGGACGCTGGACCCGCAGCAGATCGCACACGCCCCGCGCGAAGTGTGGTGGGACATCCTCTCCGACGCCCATGACCTCGCCGGCGCCCGCCGCTTGGCCGGTCACTTCGTCACCGCGTCCGTCGACGAGTCCTCCCAGGGCGACTTCTGGTCGACGGCCGCCGCCAACACCCTCACCGCACTGTTCCTGGCCGCCGCCCGCGCTCGGCGGCCGATCACCGACGTACTGGCGTGGCTCGCCTCGCCCGCCGACCGTACGCCCATCGACATCCTGGTCGACGCAGGTCTCGACGCGGTCGCCGCCCAGCTCCAGGGCACCGTCGCCGGAGCCGTCGAGACCCGCGACGGCATCTTCGAAACCGCCCGCCAGTACGCCGCCTGCCTCCTTGACCCGGGCATCGCCGCCTGGGTCACCCCGGCGCCGCACCTGCCCGAGTTCAGGCCGGTGGCGTTCGCCACCAGCCGCGACACTCTGTTCCTGCTGTCCAAGGACGGCGGCGGTTCCGCCTCGGCGATCATCGCGGCAGCCGCCGACGCCGTGATGCGCGCCGCCGTCGTCCAGGCCGAGCGCGACGGCGGACGCCTCGACCCGCCCCTGCTGGCGATCCTCGACGAGGCCGCCAACGTCTGCAAGATCCAGGACCTGCCCGACCTGTACTCCCACCTCGGCTCACGGGGCGTCATCCCCGTCACCATCCTGCAGTCCTACCGCCAGGGCGTACGGGTGTGGGGCGAGGCCGGGATGGACGCCCTGTGGTCGGCGGCCACCGTCAAACTCATCGGCTCGGGCATCGACGACGCCGACTTCGCGGACAAGCTCTCGCGCCTGGTGGGCGACCACGACGTGCAGACCGTCTCCGTCTCGCACAGCGAGTCCGGCAGGTCCAGGTCCGTTTCGATGCGGCAGGAGCGGATCCTTCCGGCCGACGCGATCCGGGCCCTGCCCAAGGGCACCGCGCTGCTGCTGGCCACCGGCATCCGCCCAGCGCTGCTGAACCTCAAACCCTGGTACGAGGAGCCGAACGCCGGTCCCCTCGGCGCCGCCTCAGCCCGCGCGACCAAGGCGATCACCGAACGCGCCCTGTCGAAGTCCCTGGGCCGTGACGACTTCGAGACCGCGGTATGAGCGTCTGGAACAAGCCCGCCGCCGAGCGTGTGGTTTCCCTGCGCGAGCAGTACGCCTCCGCCGGGGAACCGGCCGCCGATCTGTCGGACCTGGAGCTGCTCAACGCGGCGTACGAGTCGGTGCTGCGCGAGCAGATCGACACCCGAGACCGATACATGGGCCTGCTCACGGAGCAACGCAAGCACGACGACGCCGTTCGGAAGGCGGCAACCCGGGCCCTGACCGACCACGCCGAGCGCTACGCCCATCACGCGGTGAACGAGTACATGCGCCCGTTCAACGCGGTCCTCTACCGCATCGAGAACCTTCCCGACCGGCCGGGACCGCGGCAGATGGAAGGACTGCGCCAAGCCGCCGACCGCGTGCGGTTCCAGCTGCGCAACGCCCCGAACCATCCCGCGGAACTCAACGATCCCGAAAGCGCCCGGCAGACACTGCGCGCGATCCGCCACATTGTCGGCCTCCTGGACAGCCGGGAGGGGCTGAACGGCGACGACGTGCTCCGGCTGGTCAAGAACGCGCTCAACGACGAAGCACCGACCGACCTGTTCGCGGTGGCCGACCGGGCCACCCCCAAGCCGACTCCGCCACCACCGGACCCGCCGTTCACCGGACCGGGCTGGGCCGACCTCAAGGGCTTCTGGGCCTACCAGCCCGACAGTTCGGGCGCCCATGTGAAGGCGTACCCGGTCGGCGAGGACTGGTACCTGGACCTGTGGTCGGACGGCGGGCAGCTGCTCGCCTTCGGCACCGTTCCCGAAGCCGAGGTCGGCGCCCTCGCCCCGGCCCTCGTCACCCACGCCGACGACTGGGCCCGCGACCGATCCGAGTACGCCTGGCGCCGCTTCGCCGACACCGCCCAAGCCACCCGCACCACCAGCCTCGACACACGCACCGAACTCGCACCGGCACCCGGTCGAGCACGGCAGCCCAGCAACTCCCGACTCCATGCGGCCACCGCAACCTCCCCCGCCCGGCCGCCCAGCGTCACCACGGCCAGCCCTGCGCCGACGTCAACCGAAGCGCACCCTGTGCCGCCCACCGCTCCCCGCCGCAGCCGGTAACCCACCGCCGCCTTCTTCTCTCCCATCCCTCCCTGCTCCTGCCATCCCTCCCTGCGCTCAGAAGGACTTCCGCATGTCTCCGTCCAACCCGGACACCGCTCAAGGCCGCAACCCCGACAAGCGCTCAAGGGGCACTGCTTCCGAGCCCAACAGCGCTTCCACGTCAGGTCCTTGCGGCACCACCGGTTCGCCGACGCTACGGGTGCTCTCCCTCGGCGCCGGGGTCCAATCGAGCAGCCTGTTGATCCTGGCTGCCGAGGGCCTCCTGCCGAAGCTCGACTTCGCGGTCTTCGCCGACACCGGCTGGGAGCCGCGCGCCGTCTACGAACATCTCGACAGGATCGAGCGGGAGATCGCGCGCCCTGCCAAGATCCCGATCCTGCGGGTGTCCTCCGGCAACATCGGGGGCGACGCGCTCGACCCGAACCACCGGTTCGCCAGCATGCCCCTGCACATTCTCAACCCGGATGGCGGGGCCGGGATGTCGCGTAGGCAGTGCACGGGTGAGTACAAGGTCAAGCCGATCAAGAAGCAGATCCGAGCGCTGCTCGGCTACCCCTACCCCGCGCGGATACCCAAGGGCATCTTCGTGGAGCAGTGGATCGGCATCAGTGTCGATGAGTTCCATCGGGCAAAGGACGCCGACGTCGCGTACATGCGCAACGTCTTCCCGCTGCTCGATCTCGGTCTGACCAGGGACGATTGCATGCGGCTGCTGCGTACCCGGGGTTTGGGATCAACGCCGAAGTCGAGCTGTCTGGGGTGTCCGTACCACGGCAACGCGCAGTGGCGGGCCCTGCGCGATGGCTCGCCGGAGGAGTGGCGGGACGTGGTGGAGTTCGACGCCGCGATCCGTGCGGGCAATGCCCGCGCGAATGCCGACGGCAAGCGACTGCTCGGCCAGGCGTTCCTGCACCGCTCTCGGGTGCCGCTGGACCAGGCCCCGATCGATCACGTCACCGCCCGCGAATGGGCCCAGTGCCAGGCCGACCTCGACGAAGCGACGGCCGATGTGGAGCTTGCGTTCGAACAGGGTGCGGTGGAGGGCTGCTCGCCCTGGTCCTGCCGCTCCGGCACTCCGGTGGCCGACGACTTCGACGTCGCCGCATAGCGCACCGCGTCCTCCCTTGCTCTTCCGTCCTTTCTTCATCAGGAGTGTCATGCCTCCGCGTACGCCAGCGTTTTCCTCCCCCCGCGCCACCGAGCGCCTGGCCGGCACCCCGGCCGTGCGGCGCGGCGGTCACTGGTGGCTGGTTGCCTCCACCGGTTCCCTTCTCGCCAGCGACCCGGCCTTCACGGACGAACTCGACCGGTTCGCCGCCGATTTGGCCGCAGCCGACCGGGCCGTCGCCGAAGTTCTCACCGCACGCGCTGCCCGTCACGAGGCTCGGCGATGAGGCCGCTGCTTCAGGCCGAGCAGGCAGTCCTCGGCGCCGTGCTGCTCGACCCCGGCCAGCTTGCCCGCCTTTCGGAGTGGCTGCGGCCCGGTCACTTCTACCGCCCGCACCATGCGGCGCTGTACGCCGCTCTACTCCAACTCCATTCCGACGGACATCCCGGTGCCGTCCCACAGCCCACCGCGCCCGCCGCCGAGGGCCGCACGGCGGGTTGGCCCACCACTCCCACGGCAAGCAATGACGAACGGCTGGCGTGGATGGATGCCGCCATCGCCGAGGTGAACAGCACCGGGGTGCGGGGCCTGACCGCGGTCTACCTGCACACGCTGATCGCTGCATGCCCGCGCCCGGCGCATGCCCCGGTCTACGGGCGGATGGTGCTGGAGGGCGCCATCCACCGCACCGTCGCCGAACATGCCACTCGCCTACACCAGATGGCCCGCGCCGACACCGTACGCGGCAGCGCCGAGGACACCTTGCACTACGCCCAGGTCCTCACCGACGTCCTGGGAGATCTCGCCCGGCGCTGGGGCACCGACGCCCGCCCCATGGCACCGGCCTCGCCGTTGCCCCAGCCTGCCGCTGCGAACCCGCCGCCGGTCTCCCAGGAGCAGCTCCCCGACGAGGAGTACCTGCTGGGCGTGCTCACCGCGCACCCCGACGCGCTCGGCGAACTGGTGGGCTGGCTGCGGCCGGAGGATTTCGCCGACCCGGGACACGGCCGTATCTACCGCTGTCTGGGCGCGCTGCATCACCGGGGCGAGCCGGTCGACGAGGTCACCGTCCTGTGGGAGGCCCAGCGGCGCGGCGCCCTCGGAGACGGCGCGCTCACCGCCGAGGACGTCCTGCGCCTGTGCGACTCCCGCGCTGCCGGTGGCAGCGCCGACTATCTCGGTGAGCAGGTCGTGCGGGCCGCCCTGGTCCGTACCGCCGCCGGTGCGGCCCGGCAGGTGCGTGCGCTCGCCGATGACGAGTCCCTCGCCCCCGGCCGTCTCATCGGCTTTGCCTTGCACGCGCTCAGTCCCCTGGAGGACATCCGCCGCCGCTGGAAGACCGCCAGCGGCGTCCCCGACTCGCAATCCGCACCGCAGTCGGTCGGCCGTGTTCCGCCGGCCCGTACGGATGCCGCCCGCGCCCGCAGTCGGCCGCACCCGCCCCCATCACCTGCTTCACCGGCCGGCTCGTCCGCCGCCGTGGCTTCCCCTGCCCATCCACCCCGACGGAGCCCTTCATGACCCCGCCTGTCTTGACCGCCGCCGACTCCCGCACCCTGTACGCCCTGGCGGAGGAGTTCACCGCCGCCCGCCGACGCCTCGACGCCGCCCGGCGGAGCGGCGACGGTCTGCCCGCGCTCACGGCCGCTTCCCATCAGCTCCAGTCCCTCGGCCGCCTCGTCGGCGGTCTCACCGACGAGGTCCTGTTCCGTATCGCCGAGCCCGGCCACCGCACCCCACAGGAACGCCGTGCTGTCGGTGTCCTGGCCCGGGCCGCAGCCCCGGCGGCACGCGCTCTAGAGCAGTTCGCCGAGGCGTACGAGCAGCTGGGCCTGCTCTACGAGTACGCCGATCACCCGGTCAACCCCGACCTGGCCGACATGCGGAACTCGGCAGTCGACGTGATCCACGACCGGCTCGACCAGTCGCGGACCGCGCTCCAGGACGCCTCACATGCCTTGCACCTGGAGACCGACCGCGCCGGCGCCGTCCTGCCCCGTACAGCCGCCGCCCGCAGTCGTACCACGGTCCCCGACTCCAGCGCCGCCACCAACAGCACACCGACACGAGCAGCACCAACTCCTCCCGCTACCGGTCAGGTGTCCCGTCACGGACGTTGATGTGCCCGGCCGCAGCGAGCCGCTGATCGGAAGCTTCTGCTCCGGATACGGCGGCCTGGACCTCGGCGTCCAGGCCGCGCTCGGCGGCACTCTCGCCTGGCACGCCGAAATCAATCCCGACGCGGCCCAGATCCTCTCCCGGCACTGGCCCGGGGTGCCCAACCTCGGCGACATCACAGCCGTCGACTGGGCCCAGGTGCCAAGGGCGTGTGTGCTGACAGCTGGCTTCCCCTGCCAGGACGTGTCCGTCGCCGGCCGCCGCGCCGGACTCGCCGAAGGCACCCGCTCCGGGCTGTGGCACCACATCGCCCATGCCATATCCATCCTCGACCCCTGTCTGGTGGTGATCGAAAACGTTCGCGGACTCCTCTCCTCACCCGCCGGTCCCCCTGGCGACCTGGAACCCTGCCCGTGGTGTCTGGGAGACGCCCCAGGCCAGCCTGTTGTGCGGGCACTCGGTGCCGTACTCGGATCCCTGGCCGACCTCGGGTTCGATGCACGCTGGCGCGTGCTGCGCGCCTCCGACGTCGGCGCACCCCACCGCCGCGAACGGGTATTCCTCACCGCCTGGCCCACGCGGCGATCGCCTGCTGTTGAAGACCCCGACGAGCAATCTCGGCTCCAACGGCGGCTCCCAGCACCCGGCCAAGAGGAAGCAGGGCGGGCACGGCCCGAACCTGGCCGACGAGGTGGAGCATCTGCTCCTGCCGACTCCGAAGGCGTCGGACGGAATCAAGGGCTCGCCGAACCAACGGCACGGCAACGGCGACCTCACTCTCCCCTCGGCAGCAGCCTCCTTGCTGGCGACGCGGAAGGCCACCGGCACCAGCACGCCCGACCGGAATCTCCGGCCTCCGTCGTCAGCGGAGGTGCTGCCGCTGTGGAGCGATCAGGAGACGCAGCGGCTGCCATCCCGTGGGGGCCGTACGCCGTCGCCATCGCCCGCTGGGAGAGCCTCACCCGCCCAGCGCCTCGTCCCACCGACGATCAGGGCCGCCTGAACCCGGCGTTCGTGGAGTGGATGCAAGGACTCCCCGACGGATGGGTGACCGCCACCCCCGGCCTGGGACGCCCCGCCCAGCTCACCGCGCTCGGTAACGGGGTCGTCCCCCAACAAGCAACCCGCGCCTTGGAGTTGCTCACACCGCCGTTCCCGGCCTGCCCGCGCTGCCGCACGCGGTGAACCGCTCTATCACACATTCCCGGCCGCACCAAATCCGACTTCCTGCGGATTCTTGGGCCCTCGGCAGCCACACCACGCCCGAACGGAGCCGCATGCCGCCCCGCAGACCTCCTGCCCTCCCGCGCCGCAGCGCCGGCGGACCTCCGTCGTCCTGTCCCGCCGCCCTCCCCTCCACATCCCATCCACGACCGAAGGGACGCCCTCCATGAGCGACCCCGCAGCCACCAGCGCCGACGAGCCCATACGCGTATCCGACCACGATCTCGACGACCTCGCCGCGACCCTCGAACGGCTGGTCAGGACGACCGAAGCCCAAGGCCGGATGCTGGAGCGGCTCAAGGCCGAGGGCTCCGACACCCACCCCGCCGGCGATGACGCGGAGGACCACGGTCCCCAGCAGGAGGACAACGAGCCCCAGGGCGAACCGGACCCGGTTCGAGAGGCAGCCGGGGACCCGGGGCCCGCTTCGGTATTCATCCTGGCACTGGACAACCAGGCGTACGGCGTCGAACTTCACGCCCTGACGGCCTGGGTCAACCATCTCCTGCTGCCCGTCTACGGGCGGGAGATCACCACCAGCCGCCCCTGGTGCCACCAGTGGCACGAACACCCCGAAGCCGTCGCCCGGCTGCACGCGCTGTGGCTGGCCTGGCAGCAGTTCACCGATGTGGAGGCCGGACTCGCCGGTCCCTCGGTCTGGCACCGCGACCACCTCGACCCCACCTGGTTGCAGCTGCGCGCTCCGGACGGGCCGTTCGCCGCCTGCACCACCAGCCCCAACCGGCCCCATCACCGGCTCCTGCCCACCCCGGCCCCCGAACCGACCGAGCTGGAACTGGCGGCCTGAGCATGCCCGACACCCCCAACTACCGCCTCGACGGGCTCTCCCCCGCCGACGATGCCGCCGCCGAAGCCGAAGGCGACATCGCACGGTGGGACGACCTCTTCGGCACCCTGGCCGAACACCACACCCCCGACGGACAGCACAGCTTCTTCGTCATCCATGACGGCTCGGCCACCTGGGGCATCCCCGGGGCGCCCCAGTTCATCGCCCTGCACATCACCCGCGACCTCACCGCCCGTACCTTCCGGATCGAGCAGGCCGACCAGCCGACCGTGCCGTTCGCCCAGCTGTGGCTGGCGGGCCGCGGCTGCCCGCCGGACGCCCTCCAGTTGCCCGACGACCAGTACCTTGAGCCCGTCGACGCCCTCACCACCCGCGTCGAGCGCCAGATCCGTCACTCCGGCACCCGGTACGAGATCAAAGACCACTACACCCGCGACTCTGTCCCGTACGAGACGTGGGTCATGGTCCGCGACAGCGACCCCAGCGCCGCCGATCTGCCGGTGAGGATCTTCCTGGAAGAGACGGACCTCGACGCCTTCACCTACACCCTGCGTGAAGGCGCCTTCCGCGACGGCACCAGCGCCAACCAGTGGCTGTTTGACCGCGACACCCCGCTGCCCGAGCCGCCCGAGCACCTGATCTCGGCCGACCGGCGCACCCGGGCCGCGCTTGCCCGCTCCACCACCAGCCGGCTGGCAACCACTGCCTCAGTGCACGCGCCTCCCGCAGCTCCCGCGCCGTCGGCCGGTACAACGTCGCACCGTCGAGGAGGCCGCTCGTGAGCCGGGCCAGGTTCGGATTCGCCGCGCACCCCGAAGCCCTCGCCGATCTGCGCGAAGTACCCGACCACATTCGTGATCTGGCGCTGCTGGAACTCCAGCACCTCGTCCACGGCAACGAACGCGGTGCACCTCTGGTCGGCCGCCTCGCCGGTTGCCACAAGGTCTACGTCGACCCGAAGGCCGAATGGCGCCTGGTGATCCAGTTCCGCAACGCCCCTGCGGGCAGCCGCCACGACCGGGAGATCTACCTCATCGCGGCCGGGGAGCGCGAGGCCGGAGCAGTCTACCGGGCCGCTACCCAGCGCCTGAACCGAGACGCCGAGACCACGCCCGAAGCCGCTCCGCTCCGCCGCCAGGCCGAGGCCGCCCGCGCTCGCTCCCCGCATCTCCGCAGCGTGCCCGCCACCTCGGCGTCCCCGAGCGACGCTCCCCGCCCGCGCACCACCGCGGAATCCCCCGTCGTACGAAAGGCCCACGCATGACCGCCACCCGCGATGCCCTGGCCGATCTGCTCACCAAGGCCGCGCAGCAGGTGGGCTCCGTACTCACCGCGCAAGGCCCCGCCGTCGGCACGTCCGCCCGCCCCTACCTGGCTCCGTTCCTCGGCCCGCTGGCCGCAGCCACTCCCGTCCTGCACTCCCTGTCCGAGCAACTCGACGCCTACTTCAGCGACCCGCTGCCCAAGACTCCGGCCGGGCTGTTCACCCTCGCCTGCCTGGCCGCCGCCAACGGCCAACTCAACGAGGCGACGGCGGAGTTCATCACCGCCATCGAGTCGGTGTGCGACCGCGCCGGAATCAGCCCCGATTCCAGCGCGCAGCCCACCGCAACCACGGACACGGACGACGCCGTCGGCACGGCGATCGCATTCACCACGACCGAGTGGGACGCCATACAGAAGGCGGCCCGCATCGGCAGCCTGGACGCCGGCGAGTTCGTCGCTGTGTCCGCGTCGGCGGTTGCGGCCTCGCTGCTCTTCACCGATCTGTGCCGCGAGATCTTCGAAGGGCTGCTGACCGATGCCGAGTACGTCCGTACCGGCCCCGACACCGACGCCGCGCTCGGTACCGATGCCGAAAGCCTGCCCACGATCGTCCAGCGTCTGCTCGATGCCCCGGGTGCTGCCGTTTGACCAGCCACCCCACCACTTTCGCCGACCCGGACCCGGCAGCCCAGCCCGCCGCCACACCCGCGTATCACCGCTCCCGCTGATCTCCCGATCCCTGTCCCGACCGAAAGGACCCGTTCAATGACAGACCCAACCACCCTGGACTCTTCGAGCCGCCTCATCGAGCGGCAGTACGGACGGCCGATCCAGCATCTGACGTACGACACCATCCCCCGGCCCGGCCGGGACCACGACCCCGTGCTCTCCACCGCCCTGAACCTCTACGGCGGGTTGCGGGAGACGGCAGCCCGGCTCACCGAGGCCCGGCAGAGGGTGCGTCAGCTCCTCGACGAAGGCCACGACAGCACCATCGACGGCACCACCCGCCTACTCAACCTCGCCCAGGACATCCACGCCCTCACCACCCGGCACATCACCGAGGCCCGGGCCCTCGGTGACCTCCTCGGCGCCCACCAGCCTCCGCCGCCGCTGCCCTGCGCAGCGTCCACCGGCATCTGTGCGGACCACGACCTCGACGAACTACTGCCGCTCGCCCGACGGATCGCCGCGGGCTCGCCGCACCTGACGCGCGCCACGCTCGGCCCCGCTCTGCGCGCCCACGGCATCCGCGTCAGCAACCAGCGCCTCGGCGCACTCCTGAACCGCCTGCGCACCGAGACCTTCCTCGGCGCCGCTGCCTAGTCCCGCCCCGCCCTGATCACGGAGTCATGACATGACGTTCTGGCCGACCGACGCCGACCCTGGCCACCTGGAGCAGGCCCTCGCCCGTCTCTCCCCGCGCTGGACCACCTGGACGCTGCTCACTCTCCAGCGCCACGATCACCTGCGCATATCCGAACTGGGACACGCTCTCCCGTGGATCTCGGGCACGAGCCTCAGTCAGCAGATGCCCCGCCTGCAGCATCACGGCCTCGTCGACCGGACCGGGCGCGGCCAGTACCAGCTCACCGACGCCGCCCGGCAGTTGGGACCGGTCTACGAAGCCCTCACCTCTTGGGCACGCGCCCACTTCCCCACGGACCGGCCGACCGCCGAGGCCGAGCGAATCGAGACCGCGCTCGCCCGGCTCCGCCCACGGGACACCACCACCGTGCTCCACTTCCTGGCCCAGCGCCCGCGGGCATCGTTCACCGAGCTGCAGCAGCCCATCGGGCGCCCCGGGTCGGCCTACGCCCGCCTGCAGCGGATGCAAGCCGACGCGCTCCTGGCCCGCACGGGCCACGGCCGGTACGAGCTGACCGAGACCGGTGCCGCCGTCGGCCCCGTCTACGAGGCACTGAACACCTGGTCTCCCGGCCCCACCACCGCCCCGGCGCCAGCGCACATCACCGCCCCGGTCGTGCAGGAGACGGTCAGCGCCCGCGCCACAGCGGCACTTCGTCGTACGACAACGGCCGTCCAGGGGCTGTTCTCCCACGCTCCCGCATCCGAATCGGCCATACCCGCTGCATGGACCGCCGCTTCCCGTCCCCTGCACACCCGGTGAACCGCTCCATGCCGCCGCACAGAGTCCCGTCGGCACCGCCCACCCACAGCCATCGCGCCCCTGCACTGGCAGCGGCGCCTCCTCGCCCACCTCCGAAAGGCGCTCGCCCATGTCCTCAGCGCCCCAGCATCCACTCGCCCAGGACGACAACCTCCTCGTCGGACCTGTCTACCTCGCCGGCCCCGGCAACCCGGCCCTGATCATCGAACCCCTACGCGCCGCACCCGGGTGGGCCGAAAGCCAGACCCCTACCGGCCGGGTGTTCTCCAGCCCCTGCCTACGCGCCCAGATCGCCGAACTGCCCTCGTCCCGCTACGGCGGCTGGAAGATCTCCTGGTCTCGCGAGCCCCTCGCCATCCCGGCCTGGATCGCAACCTTCACCCGCAACACCCCTGCCGAGATCGTCTCCGCCTTCACCACCCCCCTCATGCACGGACTGGGCAACGACCACAAGGACTTCCTCCCCGGCGGCCCCCACTACACCCCCATCGCCCCCGGCGATGTCCTCATCGCCCGCGGCTGGAAGGACGAGGCCAACGCCCTCTTCCAGTACCAGCACTCCCCCGACCGACACGCCTACCTCAGCCTGCGCCAGTACGACGCCGACTTCCACGATGAGTTGGAAGGCGACGTCTCCGCCGAACGAACCATGTACGCGGGCGTCGAGGCCGCCAACGGGCCCCGCTGGCACGCGGACTTCACCTCCGCCACCCCGCTGCACTTGATCACCGCCGCAGCCGACGCCTTCTCCAGCCGGGCACCGGTCCGCCGCAACCGGCGCGACCTGCCCGAGCGCAACCTCCCGTACCTCACCACCCGGCCCGCCACGTCCCCGCGCGTCACTGCCGCACGTGCCCGCACGACTGCTGGGCCCCTGGTCACAGGCGCATCGGCGGCACCAGCCGCAGCGCCAGTGACACATCCGGGTGTCGCCAATCCCCGGCGATCTCGCCGCTGACCTCACCAGCCCTCACACCTCACGGAGCCGCCCATGCCGACCCCCGAGGACGACGACTACTGGCGGACGTACCACGTCACGCCCCGGTACCTCGCCGGATCGCTCGGCGCCGACGACGACCCCAGCCTGCAGCCGTTCGTCGACCTGGACTGGCCGCACCACCACATCGACGACGACCTGGGCAAGGACGTCTTCGTCTCCCCTGACGGGCGGCTGCGGATCGGCTTCTTCGGCGACGACTACATCCTGTGGCACATCGCCGCCTACGAAGACCCGTTCGGCCCTCGCCGCTGGGCCGCCACCTTCAACCAGAACACGCCGCCGGAGATCGTCACCGCCTTCACCACCGCCGTGGCTCGCGACTACCAGCAAGGCAACGACCGCTTCCTCGCGCCCCTTGCGATGCGCTGGGACGAGCAGACCAGGCCCCTGACCGAGGCGGGCTGGACCCGCGACTGGGGCGCCGAGATCGGCACCGTGGAGATCATCGCCCCGGACAAGCAGGCCGGCATCCTCCTCGACCTCCGCTGCCAGGACCCCGAGGACGAGCAATGCCTGCTGTGGTCCGGCCCCCCGGGCTGGGGAACCCGCGCGGAGGCCACCTTCACCACCCGCACCCCCGCCCACCTCGTCACTGCCACCGCCGCGGCCATGGCCGACCCCGCGCCCGTCATCCGCTACGAGCCCAGCATCCCGCGCGGGCTCCGCGACCTGGTCCAGCTCACCCCGGTCGAACCGCCGCCGCCAGCGAAGCCCACCCCGCTCGATGTCCGCCGCACCGCCGTCACCCAGGCCGTCGAACGCGCCTTCCGCAGCGCCTCGACCAGCCCCCCCGCCGTGGCTGCCCGCGCCCGCACCACTCTGCCGAGCCCAGCACATTCGGCCGACTCTCCAGCGCCGCAAGCCCCGCAGCCCGCCGTCCACCCCAACTCAGCTCGGCCTGAACTGCGTCGGTAGCCGACCTTCCCTGCCGCCACACGCTCCAAATCGCCCAGCTACGTGGGGACCCCGCCACCACTTCGAAAGCGGCCATCGCATCACGTACGTCTGCCATCACGCCGCAGTTGGCCCCCGTCCACCTCCCGTCGGCCGAGACCAGCCGAACCGCTCCACACGCGAGCCGCTGACGCCGTTCGTCCTCGCTCTTCCCCCCATCACCCTCGCCTCGCCCTGGAGTCCTTCCATGCCCCGCCCCACCACCACGTCCGCACTGCCCTCGGGCTGGCTGACCCGCTGCTACCTGCTCCGGGCCGCCGACGGCGTGGCCGGCACCACCGTCATGTACGCCGTGCCCCTGATCATCCTCACCACCACCGGCTCGGCAGCCCTGACGGGTCTGGCGTTCCTGCTGGAATGGCTGCCCCGGCTGCTGACCATGGTCGGCGCCGGACCGCTCGTCGACCGGCACCGCCCGGAGCGGGTATTCGCCTACGTCTCCGTGCTGCGCACCCTGGCGGCCGTGACCACCGGCATCGCCCTCCTCCTGGGGGACGGCAGCGCGGCAAGCGCGGTCGTGATGGGGTTCGGCGTGCTGTCCGGCATGCTGACCGAGGTCTCGTTCCTGACCGTGGAGTCGCTCGGCGCGCAAGCCAGCCGGCACGCCGCCGACCGGGCACACCTGGTTCAGACGGTGCTGGTCGGCATCGACCAGTCCGCTCTGCTGGCCGGGCCTCTCCTCGGCGGAGTGCTGCTGCTCGCCGGACCCACGGTCCTGCTCACCGTGCTCGCCGCGCTGTCCCTCGTCGCCGCCGTCAGCGCCCGTGGCCTGCCGCCCACCCTGCGGGCGGTGGACAGCCGGCCGAAGCGGTCGTCCACGCCCTGGGCCGGACTGGCTACTGGCTGCCGAGTGATCGCGGCCCGGCCCGCCCTGGCCTGGCTGGTGGCGTCGATGACCACTTGCGGTCTGATCTCCGGTGTCCTCCAGGTCAGCGCTCCGATCACGCTGACCAACGACTTCGAGGTCTCCACCGTGACTGCGGGCACCGTGTGGAGCGTCGCCACCGTCCCGTCGCTACTCGCGATCGCTGCGGCCCGCGAAGCCATCGACCGGTACGGCCTGTGGGCCACCGGCCTTGCCGGGGCAGCTGCGCTGTCGGTCGCGGCGCTCACCGCCGCCCTGGCCCCTTCCGCGCTGCTCTACGGCGTCGCGCTGGCAGTACTGCTGTGTGGCGAGGGGGTGCTGAGCGTGGTGTTGCGCACCGCCCGCGCCCGACTCATCCCGCCCGCTGTGTTCGCCTCCACCCTGGCCGTCACCCTGCTGGCGATCCTCGCCCCGTACCCGCTCGCCGGAGCCATCGTCGCAGTCCTGCCGCCCCAACGGATCCCGGCGTTGGTGCTGACCTGCGTACTGCTGCAGATCGCGGTCACCGCACTCGGATTCCGCGGACTGTGGCACCACCGCGCCGCCTACACCGACTCCAACCACTCTCCGAGCTGCGCCCCGCGCCCGGAGTCACCGCTCCGCGACGCAGCCTGAGCCACCCCTCACCTCACCGAGCACAACGGCCGTGACGGATCATGAAGCCCATTTGCGGCTCAGAGCGAGTCGGCCGACCCGGTGTGCTTGACGCTGCTCGTTGATCCACTGCTCGATCCGGTCCACGGATTCCGCGACCGGTCGATGCGTGGTGTCGAGCAGCTGCGTGCTCCATCGGGGATCATCGGCATTCCACCCGGTCCAGCGGTGCCAGACCATCTCGGGCCAGCCGTCATGGACGATGACGTGGGGCCGGTGACGGGGGTCGAGGGCGTGCTTGCGATGCCACGCGGCCCAGCCGAGGAAGGCATCAACCGCCCGGGTGTCCCCAATCCGCCTTGACCGTACAGCCTGCGGGGCAAGCCCGACCCAGGCCGCAGCCTGATACGTCGCCTCTCTCGACACGCCTTGCCCAGTCTTGTGCCCTCCCGACACGGTGGGCGCCGCACACGGCCACCATCGCCCGGTCAGGTTCACCGTCCCGCGGCGCATGTGACTATGCGCTTCAGTTGGCCGGTCTGACGCTCATTGCCGACCTGGCCAGCTCACGGAACTGCGGGAAACGCTCGGCCTTTGGATCCAGCACGTCGATCAAGGCAATGAGTTTCTGCTGGAGTTCGGCAAGTCGGGACACAGCCGGTGCAGTGTCCTCTGCAAGCCGGTCAACGTCCGCAAGCAGCGGGGCGAACCAGCGACGGAAGATCTCGTCGCCATCGAGCTTCTCGCAGAACTCGGCGTAACCCAGGCACCTGCGTCGGCCTGGTTCTCCCTGCGGATGCACCATCAACTCTCCGATGGCCCGTTGCTCGGCGCGCCAGAGGCGCAGCACATTGCTGTGAGCCGAAGTGCGGTTCAAAGCTGTGCCGATGGACGAGATCATCGTCACGGCACGCTGGTTGGCCCGTGACTGACCGAGGTCGAGGAACTGGATGTCCCGCCGCAGGATCTCCACCCATCCCAAATACTCGGCGAGCACGAACACCGTGCTGCGGCGCACGTACTCCCGCTCTTCCAGCGTGCCGTGCAGGTGAAAGGCGGTCATGAAACCGCGGGAAGGCCCCGGTGAGAGATCGACATCATGGCCGTACAGAATGTTGTACAACCTGGCCTGCAGGTCGTACGCGGACCAGGCCAGCGAGGCCCCGTAGGAGTCCATCAGGTTCCGCTGCTCCAGCAGGCGCAGGCGCCGCTGCGTCCAGTAGCCGAGCACCGCTGTCGTCGCTGCGCCAGCTAACGCCACGAGCGCGGACGCAAACGTTAGCGCATCCACCGTCCTGCCCCCTGAACTCCCCGGCCCAATCACCTGTCTCCGCAGCCAACGCGAACGGTGACGAACACTGAGCGTATCCCGATCCGGATTCACGCCTCCCGGGACTGGCCTGTGCCCTGCCGGTCTTTCCAGCCGCCGACGTATCTCTCCGGAATACTCAACTGGCCACTCGAACGCTAACCGGCCAACTGAAGCGCTCAGTCACAGCGCACCGGATCCGCCGCGACGGCGTTTCGCCGTACGGGCCGACATCCAGTTCGCCCACGGCAGACGCAAATCATGCGCAACCCGCTTGAGACCACGGCGCGGTCCAAGGGAACGTACGACGGCTCGGAAAGGTCCCAGGTCAACGAAGGGATTCACGTCATGCTCAACACACCGACCGCGCCCGCACCCACCCTCCTCGACCACGCCGAACGGCCGCTGTACCGCATCGCCCCGCGCTACCTCGCCGGCCCCGGCGAGGACGGCGCGGGCACCGTCATCCAGACCCTGACCGACGCCGGTTGGACCGCTGCGACGTGGATGGACAACACGCGCGTATTCGATCCCAGCCAGCGCTTGGCCCTCGAATTCCTCCCCGAGGCCCAGACCGTGCCGCGCCTCGAAGGCCAGCGCGTGCTGTGGCGGCTGTGGGCCCGCCGCGACGCCCTCAGCCCTCTGGCCTGGACCGCACTGTTCACCGACGAAACACCCGAAGAGATCCTCCTGCCGGTGATCAGCGCACTGGCCACCGCCCCGGACACGGCCCTGGAACAGGCGCTGCGATACCCCACCCGAACCGAGGCCGATGACGCGACGGTCGTCGCCCCACTCGCTGCTGCCGGATGGTCTCCTGATCCGACCGAGCAGTCGTCCCGCACGTATCACGCGCCGCGACTTCAGGCCCGCTTCACCCACCAAGTGCCTGGCTGCGACGGTCACTCGGACCACGCGCCCGCCCGCTGGCTGGCCACCGCCCGTCTCGACTACAACGCCCCGGCGCAGTGGGCGGCCTCCTTCGACGACACCACGCCGACCAGCATCCTCGCCGCCTTCACCACCGCGCTCGCTGACCCGAACCCGGTCGACCGCTACCAGCTGCCCCGAGGCACCGAGGCGTATCTCACTCTCACCCCCGCCTGATCCACGCCACGTCATCCGGTCGGCCCGGACGTCTCTGGGCCGACCGCTCCCTCCCTATGCCCTCTCCACAACGGCTTGTCTTGGCCCGCCACCGCGCCCCCTGATAGCCCATCACAAGGACGGGTCGCACTCCCAGCCGTCTCACAAGCACTCGTCCGGCGAGCCCTTCTGCCCCAACTGCCCCGGCGCCGCGACCACTTCGAGTCCATCTGCAGTGCGGCACCTGGAAGCTCCCCGGGGGCGTCAAGACCTACGTCAACAACGAGCGCAAGCGACACCTCGCCATCCACCACGCCGCCGAGCCGCCAAGGCCGGGCGTGCTGCGCTGGCTCCTGCGCCTCGACGCCAGCTGAGCCTCACGCCGTTCTCTCCCGCCCCTGCCCCTTTCCCGTAGGAGGTCTTCCCGTGTCCCGGTTGCTGACCGTCGGCCAGCTCATTCACCAGCTCCAGACTCTCGACCCCGACCGCCCAGCACTCCTCGCAATCAACCCCGACTGGCCATTCGCCCATGTCATCGGCCGAATCGTCGAAGGCGAGGGCGACAGTGGCCCGGCCGTGTACATCGCCGAGGACGGACAGCACGGCTACCTCCCGCGATCCGTCGGCGACGCCTTGGGGTGGCACGAGGAGAACTGGGACCCCGGCCTCCATCCCGCCACCGATGGCGACGACCAGGAGCCGTGGTACCTCGACGGGCAGGACGCCGCATACGTCGTGACCGAGTTCTTCCACTACCGCCCGGGCTGGACCGCGTACGACACCGATGTCGAGGGTGTGTACACCGCGCCCGGCAGCCATCTGACGGTCCGCTGCGCGGACAGCGGCTGGTCCTTCGAAGCCCGCCGCACCCCCGGCGGCAAGAAGGTCTGGCACGCCGACTTCGACGCCGCCGTCCCGCCCACCGCCATCAAGGCGTTCGCCACGGCGCTCCTCGGCCCGGAGCCCACTCTCTGATCTCTCGCCCGTCGTGGTGCTGCCCCGTGCGGACTGCTCAGCCCGCACGGGGCAGCACTCCGCCCGTGATCGATCTGCTGCTGGAGGAATCATTCCCCCGTCCACCTCCGCGTGCCCGTCCCTTGTCGCCCTCCGGACTCTGACCACTCGCCCGATGCCCGACGGCATACGCGGAGCGCTCGTCCACCACGTGTCCGACAACCCCGACCACGCCCTCACGATCAGCTGGCTGGAGGCCGATCGCCCCAACCTCGTACCGCCCGGCCGGATCCTGTTGAGCTGGACCCCCACGCACGACAGCGGCACGAACGTCACGGCCTACCTCGGCCTGCCGACATCCGAGGTACTGCTCGCGACCTGGCCTGGCCTGACCGGCGAATGGAGCCACATCGTCCACCCCACCGTCATCGAGGTAACGGGCCTGCACTCCGCCCTCACCCTCTCCACCTTGGTCCTGAAGTTGCTCGCCGACTGACGCCTCCGGCTCCTGCCTACCTCTCGAAGGCCGCCACCCTTTGCCGTGGCGGCTTTCGGCGTAAACGTCCGACGACCCACGCGCCGGTTCGGATTCAACAACGTTGCGCATCAAGGCTGTTCGATACAGTGATGAGCACTTACGCACTCGATCAGCCTCCAGGAGGATTGTGTGGATCCGTCGCTCGTCGATGCGATGATGCCGAGCCTGACGGCGGCCGTGGCCGCCTACGGAGCGAACGTCTTGGTGCGGGCCGAAGACGCCGCAGCCGTGGAGACCGTGCGCCTGGGACAACGGCTGCTCGCACGATTGCGAAGGAACGAGGACCTGCGTCCCCGCATCGATGTTGCCGTTCAGGATCTAGCGAGCGCCCTCGACGACGAGGACTTCCGCGGCGCACTGCGCGCCCAGATCAAGAAGGTCCTCGAGGAAGACGCCGACTTGGCATCCGACCTCAAAACCCTCCTGGCCGGATCGCGGGTGATGGCTCAGGCCACGGGGGCGCGTTCCGTCGCCGTCACGCGCAACGACGGAATCATCTCCACGGGCGACAACGCGACCATCCAGAGGTAGGTGTGGACCAGCGCTTCGAACGGTCCGTGTTCGTCGGGAACAACACCGGGGTCGTCTCCATCGGCGACAATGCCTCGATCACTCAGATCACCCTTGCGGCGGGCGCGCCGAAGCCGGCCGAGGCGGTGCCTGCTCCCCCCGATGCGTTCGGGTTGCACAGCGGCGAAAGCCCGGTGTTCAGGGGACGAGTCAGCGAGCAAGAGCACTTGAAGGCGATCCTCGACGGACCACCAGGTTCGGTTGCTGTGATCACCGGATACGGCGGCGTGGGGAAATCGTCACTGGCCGCTCAGACAGCATCCCAGTACCGGGGGGTGCCCGTCGATCAGGTCCCCGGCCTGCCGGGAGGGCAGCATCCGGGCGGCGATGATCCGCGAGTAGCCCGACACCAGCACCAGCACCGGCGGCGACCCGGCCTGCCCATGGCCCAGCGGCACCGAGACCGGCGGGAACCACAGGTCGCACTGGGCCAGCTCACCGGGCTGATACACCGTCCGCGAGACCGGGTCGACGGGCAGATACGCCGGCCGCAGTTCCCGCACCCGCTCCTTGAGGACCGTCATCCCTTTCTCCCAGCCGATCCGCTCGGCGATCACCGTGGCCGGCATCGTCGGCGTCTGCTGGAGCAGCTCGCGGATCGCCGGCTCGACCGCGTCCACCGCCGAGCCCTTCGGCGTCCGCTCGTACTTCGGCGGCCGGTCACTGGCCAGTGCCCGCTTGACCGTGTTCTTCGAGATGCCCAGATGCCGCGCGATCGCCCTGATCGGCATGTGCTCGGCACGGTGCAGGCGGCGGATCTCTGCCCAGTCCTCCACAGGAATCACCCTCTCTCCTCCTGACCTTCATCAAGATCAGGAGGGATGTACCACCACAGAGGGTCAGATTTGATCCGCCGTCAGAGGGTCAGGATTCACCCGTCGCCGACACGGAACATTCGACTCCTCGTGTACCGCTACAGACCTTCTGCGTGAGGCGTTGCGCGCTGAAGACCCCGAGCAAGGTTTCAAGACACGTTGGCGTCGTAGCCTCATGCCGCATCTCGACTCGTTGATCACAAAGATTGAAGCGGACGACGAAACGCTTGGAGCAGCCGAGCTCTACATGAGCGCCGGCAGCTTTCTAGTGGGTCAGGGTCAACTGATTCAAGCAAGGCATTACGCAGAGAGGGCGCATCGGACGATGGCCAGAATCGGAGGAGGCCCTATCGGCTCGCCAGATATACAGAACCTACTTGGGCAGATACAAATTGCCGCAGGAGAAGCATCTGCAGCTAGCGAGCACTTCAAACGAGCTCTGGATGAAGCGACTCCGAACTTTGGTGAGGACA